>JAGGWF010000059.1 GCA_021157685.1 Planctomycetota bacterium
CTGAAAAGTTAATCGGTACAACAATCGAGTTGATCGAGCGGCCCAAACGCAGGAATCCACCGGAAAAGATCTATCCGTCGCAGTCCTAAATAGCAGCGTGGTATAGGTAGAATACAGGAGAATAAGAAAATGGATATGAATACGACATTTGGCGTGATTGTCTCAACACGCGGTTTTTTTCCGTCCTCGCATGCCGTTGAGGGTCGAAAGAAAATTTTGGCCAAGCTGGATAAGATGGGGTACCAATATGTTATTACCCCGGCCAATGCCACTCCGAACGGAGCCATCGAGACTTATTCAGATGCGCAAAAGTGTGCCAGGCTGTTCAGTAAGAATCGTGACAAAATCGATGGTATCCTCGTTATCCTGCCGAACTTCAGTGATGAGCAGGGTGTTGTGGGGGCTATTGATGGTGCGAAGCTGAATGTCCCTGTCATGGTACAGGCCTGTGATGATACGGTTTCCAAACTTGACCTGAAGAACAGGCGGGATTCATTCTGCGGCAAGCTGTCGGTGTGTAATAACCTCTACCAGCGGGGCATCAAATTCACGAATACCACGCTTCACAGTTGCCCCATCGACAGCAAGCAGTTTACCGAAGATATTGACTACTTTGCGAAAGTCTGCCGGGTGGCCAAAGGGGTCTCGACGGCACGAATCGGTATGATCGGAACCCGGCCTGATTCGTTCCACACGGTTCGATTCAGCGAAAAGCTCTTGCAGGCGTCCGGTGTCACCGTGTCGGTTGTCGATCTTTCGGAGATTATGGCGGCCGCGACAAAGCTGCCCGAGAGCAGTAAAAAGGTGATTGAAAGAATTAAAGAGATCAGGGCCTACGGCAAAATTCCAAAGAGCATCCCTGCCGAGAACATTGCCAAGTCTGCCCGTTTGGCACTGACGGTTGAGGGCTGGGCCAAAGAGAATAACTGCGATGCCACAGCGATCCAGTGCTGGAGTTCAATCCAGCAGAACTACGGGTGTGCGACATGCCTGACGATGAGTATGATGGGCGAAAAGGGTAAACCCAGCGCTTGTGAGGCGGATGTCACCGGGGCACTGAGCATGTATGCTTTATACCTGGCTTCCGGGGCACCCTCGGGTTTTCTGGATTGGAACAATAACTACGGCGGCGACCGCGACATGTGTATCTGTACACACTGTTCGAATTATCCGAGGAGCTTCATTGGGCGCAAGCCGGAGATATCAAACCTTGATATTATTGGTGCCAGTCTCGGTGCGGAGAAATGTTTTGGTGGAATCAAGGCCAATGTGGCACCCGGCTCGATGACATTTGCGAAGATCTCGACAGATGATACGACGGGCCGGATCAAGGCCTATGTCGGAGAGGGAGAGTTTACCGATGATCCGGCACAGATGCATGGCGGTATCGCGGTGTGCAGGATTCCGGAATTACAGACGATGATGGATTATATCTGCACCAATGGTTTCGAACATCATGTCGCCATGAATCGCTCGAACAGTGCGAAGATTATCGAAGAGGCTTTGGGTAAGTATCTTGGCTGGGATTTGTATCGCCACCAAAAATAACAGTTGTGTGCCCGAATGCTGATAAAAGGTACAGAAGGGGGACTAAAGGATGACAGCTTATAATGGAGGTATTAGAAGTATGAGATGGATATGTATTTTTGGAGTAACGATTGTGTTGGCTGTATTGTGTGTCGCTGGCTGCAGGGATCGCGGCGGTTCAGACGATGGTTCGCTGACGGTGTGTTTTGCATTACAGGATCTTGAAACCGAGTTCTGGGTCGCCTCACACGAAGCCATTACACAGACCCTGAGGAAAAAAGGTATTCGAGTCGTTGAACGCAACGGCAATGAGGATGCCAATCGGCAGCTCGAGCAGATCAGAGATGCGATTGCACAAGGTGTTGACGGGATCGTGCTGATTCCGCAGGACGGCGAAAGTGCGGTGACGATTGTGGGCGAAGCGAATCGGGCTGGCATTCCGATCGCTGTATTCAACCGTCCGCCGGCGAATAGAAGCCATCCGGCGCTGGTGGTTTTTGCGGACAATGAATCGATCAGTGAGAAGGCGATGACCTACATGGCCGCCGAGGCCAAGAAGCTCGGCGGAAAGGTTAAGCCGCTGATTATTGTCGGCGATCTGGGCGACCGGAATGCGGTGGCGAGAAGGCAGGGGTTTTATAATGTCATCGAGGCCAACCCCGATCTGTTTGAGAAGCCCATTGAGGTGCCCAGCAAGTGGGATTCGACGACGGCCCTGGCAAACCTGGAAGCGGCGATGCAGTCCAATTCGGATGTGGGGCTGATATTTACATCCTCTGATTTTCTCTATCCGCAGGTCAAGGCGGTTCTGGAGTCTTTCGGAAAATGGAAACCTCGAGGCGAGGATGGACACATCATCCTCGGTGGTATCGATGGTGACACGACGGCGTGTCGGTGGATGCGGGATGGCTATGTGGATGCAACCGGGGTTCAGGATCTCTATTACGAGTCCGAGATCCTGCTTGAAGCGCTGATTGCGGCAATGGAGGCCGGAGAGGCGACACCTGAGAAATGGATGGAGGACCCGGGGTTCGCCCTGACGCAGGCGAATCTGGCCGAGCGTGCATCGGATATGTGGGGGTGCAGACTTCAGGATGAATCGGCGGACGCAGGCCAGTGAGAAGGCTCGAAGGGCTTGAATCATTAATCGCAGCTTAGGATCGTAACAGGAGACATGCATCAAAGTGTTTTCGAGGTTAGGCAAATTGTTCGTTCGCTATTTTCTTCTTTCGGAGAATTTTGTTCTCTATCTGAGCATTCTGTATTTTGTGGTCCTTTCTCTGTTCTATCCGCATATGGCATCGACGCGAAATCTTACCAATGTGTCTTCGAACATGTGGCCGCTGTTTGCTCTGGTTGTAGGGCAGATGTTTGTCCTCATTGTCGGCGGCATCGATCTGTCGCAAACGTCCATTATGGCCTTTGTCAGTGTGATCGGTGCGATGCTGATGACGAGTCAACTGGACCCGGTGCTGTTTGAGAATAATCTTCTTTGGGGGACATTACTGGCTGAGACCGGAGGGCCGCTTGGAGGCAGCGTGTTGGCGACACCGGTGGGCATGCTTGTGATGCTGGGGGTCGGTTCGCTCGTGGGCCTGATCAACGGTGTATCGGTGGCGAAACTGAAGATGCCGCCGTTTATGGTGACGCTGGTCTCAATGATGTTCTTTAGCGGCCTTGCCGTCTTTGCAACGAGATCTGAAAATATTATGCATCTTCCCGCAAGTTTTGTGGCGATCGGCCGGGTACAGGCGGGTTTTATTTCCCATTCATTCTTCATTGCCCTGGCCTTGGCCGTAGGCGCGTACTACACGCTGAGGCATACGATACTTGGGCAGTGGTTCTATGCCGTTGGAAAGAATATGCGGACATCGGTGGTTTCAGGTGTACCGGCGCAGAAGGTGGTCATCCTGGCTTATGTCTTTAGCGGTTTTTGTGCCGGGGCGGCTTCTATCCTCTATTCAGCGAGACTTGAGGCTGGCCGTCCGACACTGGGTCAGGATGTGCTGTTAGATGTCATCGGAGCCGCCGTCATCGGCGGCATCAGTCTGTACGGCGGCAAGGGCAAAGTTCACTGGGCGCTTTTTGGTGTGTTGTTCTTCGCACTGCTTGCGAATTCGCTGAACATGATGAATCTTTCCTTTTTCACGGTGCAGATCGTCAAGGGATCGATCATTCTTCTGGCGGCGATGGTGGATGTTGCTCGCAATCGTTTAGTTGTCCGGGAGGCGGTATGAGTGAAATAAACATCCTCGAATTTGAAGGGATCAGCAAGGCTTTTTTTGGTATGGACGCCCTGAAGGATGTGAGTTTTTCGCTGCCGACCGGTCATATTGTCGGTTTGGTTGGAGAGAACGGAGCCGGAAAATCAACCCTGATGAATATCTTAGGCGGCGTGATCCAACCCGACAAGGGTCGGATGCTGTTGAAGGGACAGGAATACACTCCTCGCGGTCCGGGCCAGGCCAGTGCGGCCGGCATCGCTTTTATCCATCAGGAACTGAACTTATTTATGAACCTGTCAATATGCGACAATATATTCATCGACAGATTTCCGAAGGTTGGGAAACTACCGTTTATTGACAAACGACAGGCCCGCCGAAAGACGGCTGAACTGCTTGAAATGGTCGAAATGGATGTTTCACCGAACCTGCTTGTAGAGCGATTAAGTCCCGGCCAGCGGCAGTTGGTTGAGATTGCAAAAGCCCTGAGTATTGGGGCGGAGATCATTATTTTTGATGAGCCGACAACCTCCCTGACGGCTGGAGAAACGGAGAAGCTCTTTTCGATTATTGCACGCCTTAAGGCGGCGGGGAAATCGATATTCTATATTTCGCATAATCTGGGCAATGTGCTGGAGTTAGCGGACGAGATCGTCGTGATCCGAGATGGCGAGGTCATGGATGTCGATTCAAAGCAGCAGTATACCATTGGGCGGATGATCTCAAAAATGGTGGGACGGACAATTGATCAAATGTATCCGCCCAGGGAGTCGTCGCATTCCGATGAAGTGGCTCTGAAAGTCGATCACCTCAGTCAGCCCGGCGTTGTCAAAGATATCAACTTCGAGGTTCGCAAAGGCGAAGTACTGGGCCTGTTTGGATTGATGGGATCTGGCAGAACGGAACTGGCACGGATGATATTCGGCCTTGATGACTATGGCAGCGGCCAGGTGCTTGTGGCCGGACGGGTGATGGAGAAACGCTCGCCGCAGAAGAGCATTGCCAGTGGGATGGCCTTTGTAACCGAAGACCGGCGTGAGGAGGGTTTGTTCATGGATGACACGATCCTGTCAAATCTCAGCATCGTCTCGATTGACGATTACAGGAGAAGAGGGCCCGTTAGTTCTCTCGACAGACAAAAGATGAGCCGTTGTGCCGGCGAGGTGGCTGATTCACTCCATATCAAGTGCGGCCGCATCGATAAAGATGCGGTGCAGAATCTCAGCGGAGGCAATCAGCAGAAGGTGGTGATCGGTAAGTGGATTCTGACTGAGCCGTCTGTTTTCATTATTGATGAGCCGACACGGGGGATTGATGTCGGCGCCAAGCATGAGGTGTACTCGCTGATCAATGAGCTGGCGGGCAAGGGCACAGGGATACTCTTTGTTTCATCTGAGCTTGAAGAGTTGATGGGTGGATGCGATCGGATCATTGTGATGAGCAATGGTGAAATACAGGATGTTTTCGACAAAGCGCAGTTTGACGGGCAGACAATATTGCATGCTGCTTTTAAGGGCCACAAGCGTCACAGTGCTGCCAGAGAAGTGAACTCGGAGTAAATTCAAGACATGAAGCGAACGACAGACAAGCTGGTGGTTTTGGGACTGCGAAATGCTCCCGTGATCCTATTTATGGTGATTTTCTGTGTGTTTGGCTTGCTGGAAAGACGCTTTCTGCAGCTTGAAACGCTTGAGAACATTATCAAACAGTCCTCATTTATCGGCATCGTCGCGGTCGGTATCACCCTTGTACTGCTGACCGGCGGCATTGATTTATCCGTCGGTTCGAATATGTATCTTTCGGCCGTGGTGGGCGGACTGCTGATCCAGAACTATGGCGCGCCGATTTGGGTGGGTTTAGCAGCTTGTCTGCTTGTTGGCACCATCTTCGGAGCGATCAATGCATTGGCGGTGACCCGGCTGAAGATCGTGCCTTTTGTGGTTACGCTGAGTACACTGGTGGCGGGCAGGGGCATCGGATTACTATTGACCAAGTCGCATGCCGTGCCGTTTCCAGAGGCTGTGACAGATGTTGGTAAAATGCGTTTTGCAGGACTCCCCATGCCCATCCTTATCTTCGCGGGGGTCGTATTGCTCGTCTATCTGTTCCTGCACAGGTCTCAGTTAGGCAGGCAGATTTATGCGGTGGGGTTCGACATTGAGGCCGCCCGCAAGGCAGGGATCAACACAGGCCGAGTGCTGAGTGTTGCGTACATTCTGTGCGGGTTGCTGGCGGCGGTAGGCGGCTTTGTCTCTGTCGCGCAGCTGGGCAATGTAAACAGTGGTTATGGTGAGGGCTATGAGTTCTATGCGATCGCCGCCGCCGTCCTGGGGGGCGCCAGTCTCTTTGGTGGAATTGGCGATGTATTTCCGGGAACGGTGCTGGGTGCGACATTGATACAAATGGTCTCAACGGGGCTTGTCTTCACGCAGGTGGACCTGTACTTGCAACCTCTGGTGCAGGCGGCGACCATATTTGTCGCCGTCTTTATCGACAGCTTCAGGAGCCGACAGCTGGCGAAAATAGGCCGGCGGAATATCCGTGTTGAAGA
>JAGGWF010000174.1 GCA_021157685.1 Planctomycetota bacterium
CCTGATCTGCCCGCAGAACAGAAAGAACGCATCGCCAAAGCTGTGGGCATTGGCGCCGTTAAATACGCCGACTACTCCAATAACCGCAACAGCGATTTCATCTTCAGCTTCGACAAGATGCTGGCCATGGAGGGCAACACGGCCCCATACATGCAGTATGCCTACGCACGCATCAAATCCATCGAACGCAAAGCGGAAGAAAATGGTGTGGCCGTCAAAAACGAACCAGCAGATCTCAAACAGCTCACCTTCACAGAAGAAGCCGAAAAAGAGCTGGCCAAGATGCTCATTCGCTACGATCAGGCCATCGCTATCGCCGCCGAAGAATGCCGACCCAATTACTTAACCGGCTATCTCTACGATCTGGCCCAGTCATTCAGCCGGTTTTATAACGCCTGCCCTGTCCTGAAAGCAGATGCAGATCAGCAGGCTGTCCGATTGCTCTTATGCGATCTAACAGCACGGACGATCAAACATGGCCTGACCGAACTGCTGGGCATCGAAGTCGTCGAACAAATGTAACTTAATAGTATAGGAATTTGTATTTTTGTGGCACGGCCATCTTGGCCGTGATTCACGGGCTGGAGGCCCGTGCCACGCTAACTTGAACTCTTATGCTGTAGTTTATAAGGGACCATTCACTATGAACCATTTTAATGAAATCCTGACCGTGCAGACAAACCAGCGAAACGAAATGATCGACATCACCACCAAAGTCGCCGCCGCCGTTGCGAAAAGTGGTGTCGATGTCGGAACAGCAATCGTTTTTTGTCCGCATACCACCGCCGGGATTACCATTAATGAAAATGCCGACCCGGATGTCACCCATGACATTCTATTGACCCTCGAAGAACTCATCCCCCATCATCGCAAGGGCTACCGTCACGGCGAAGGAAACAGCGATGCCCATGTAAAATCCTCCCTCGTTGGGTCAAGCCAAACGGTCTTGATTCAAAATGGACAGTTGGGACTGGGAATCTGGCAGGCCGTTTATTTCTGCGAATTTGACGGGCCTCGAAGCAGAAAAGTCTACCTCCGCATAACCGACTAATCCCAAGCCCCTTGTTCCGGCGGGAAATGTGTGTTTTTGCGCAAAAAAGTGGCGAGGAATGCAGGCCCGTCTGGGGGGGGAAACGGAATCCCGCTTAGCCTCGCCGAGGTTTATGTTAAAGTCATAGCCCTTGACTTATCATATCTATAACTGAATATATCGACGTTTCACCTCTTTGTCAACGATGTTTTTATGGAAAAGAACACTATTTTAAATAAAAATATCGTAATTCATGGTCAACAGGCGTATTTTCAGCCCTGAATACTCGTTTATGCTTGCATCAGAGGAATCTTTCTTTTACAGTAGCGAATGATGATATCCACAAATTAACGCGAAACGGAGTTTGATTTTCTATGGCAAAAGCCAAGCAGATTTCTGCATTAGATCGCATTACCGATAATGCCCAACAGGTCTATAAGACCATCATAGCCAAACGAGGCCCCACGATGAGCACCCCGATTCGCTCATTGTCCAATGTAAAATACCACCCCCAAAAGGGGCATTTCGAAATGCTGGGCAAGATCAAAAAACGCACCCTGACGGTCAACACCGTCAAAGCGTTCGCCCAGACCCTAAAAATGATGGCCCTGAGCAAACAGCTCATTGAAGAAGATAATATGGCCACCAAAAGAGAGGCCTACTATATCTCGAAAAACTGGGGCAAGGCCGGTTTCTCCGAACAACCCGAATCGGACACCGTGATGGATGATATCGAAGCGATGTTCGGCGTCAACCGTGAACAACTTAAATTTATTCCCGAGGAAAAAGGGGGTTCCGTTGCTGGCAACCTATTCGTCATCGATAAGGATAACAGCGGCAGAAAACTCAAGATTGACTGTACCAAGTTCGGTTCAGGCGCTTATTCGATCCCCGTTGAAGTGGAAAACCTGAAGTTCCAAAGCAAGGCCAAGTTCATTCTGGCCATTGAAACGGCGGGTGCCTTCCAGCGGCTGGTCAAATGCGACTACTGGAATAAAGCCAACTGCATCCTGATCAGCATGGGCGGCGTCCCCACGCGTGCATGCAGACGGTTCATCCGCCGCCTCAGCGACTCACTGAAGATTCCCGTCTATGCTTTTGTCGATGGTGACCCCTATGGGTACTTTAACATTTATCGAACGCTCAAAGTCGGTTCCGGCAACGCGGCCCATTTGAATGAGTATTTCTGTGTCCCCAAGGCATCGTTTCTTGGCGTCACCCCACAGGACATCATAGACTACAAGTTGCCAACACATCCGCTGAAAGAAGTAGATATCAAACGCGCCAAAGACGCCCTGAAGAACGACCCTTTCGTAAAGCATCATAAACCTTGGCAATTGGCCATCAATCAGATGCTGAAAATGGGTGAGCGTGTCGAACAACAGGCCTTTGCCAAGCATGGCCTGGATTTTGTCGTCGACGAATACCTACCGAATAAATTAAATAATACCGCTAAATTTTTACCCTGATGGATAACCTAAAAAAGCATTGAAACAATGAGCGTAATCGCAGATAAATTAAAGACGATTCAGGACGAAATCGCCGGCGCCTGTGCGCGTTCGGGACGCAGCGAAAAGTCCGTCAAGGTGGTGGTCGTAACAAAAACCGCCGCACTGCCAGCGATTCAGGAGGTCATTCGCCATGGGTTTGTCGATCTGGGCGAAAACCGCGTCCAGCACCTAAAACAAGTCGCCGATGAGGTCCGTGCTTTTCTCGCAGATAATCATGACGACCCAAGCATCCCCGACAAGGTTCACTGGCACATGATCGGGCACTTGCAGCGAAACAAGGTCAAGCAAACACTCCAGCTTTGTAAAATGGTCCAATCGGTCGATACGCTGCGGCTGGCTGAAGAGCTGAATACGCAGTCACATAAACTGGGCATTCATACCAATATCCTGTTGCAAATCAACTGTTCCAGCGAGCCGCAAAAATACGGGGCGCCGGTCGGAGCCGCCGGTCATCTGGCCGAACAATTCGCCACGATGCCCAATTTGCGGCTGGTCGGCCTGATGACCATGGCCCCGCTAACGATGGATAAAAACCGTGTACGGGCCAGCTTTGCCCGCGCCCGGGAGATATTTGAGGAAATTCACGGCGAACACATCGCCGGAGCCAAGTTCAAGCATCTGAGCATGGGAATGAGCCAGGATTTCCAGATTGCCATCGAAGAAGGCGCCACCATGCTCCGAATCGGCTCAGCCATCTTCAACTAATCCAAGGCACATAAAATCCTTGTGATAAGCTCTTTCCACGCGGACACATCGCAGACCAATGCAGTCTTGAAGAACTAAGAACCTGAACTTTGAATGAGAAACCCTGTTTTTAAGTCAATATCAAGGTTCTTGCGTTCCCGTGTCCTTGGTCCAAATGAGTTCGTTTCGTAATTTTCGGTTTTTGAGCCAAAAACGCTGTTATTACTTCCTACTTATGCAGATGTAACAGGTCGTCTTTCTCCCTTTTGTTGCAATCCCCGGACTCCGCCTTATCCAAAGTTCAGGTTAAGAACAAAATCGAAGGACTTTTAGAGCTTTTGATAGTGACTAACCGCACGGTAAAGGCCGTTGACCCGGGAGCGGTCAATAATGATGGGCGGGTGCATGTCATTTCTGGGCTGTAAACGCAACTCTGCTTCCTCCCCGAAAAAGACGCGTTTAAAGGTAGTTTCATGGGGCATGGTTAAACGAACAAAGCAGTCATCACCGTTCTGGACATCGGCCTTGGGCGAGAAAATAACCACATCCCCCTCGGCAAACTTCGGCTGCATCGAATCACCCACCACGCGAACAGCAAAAGCGTTAGGGTCGTGAATATCCGGACAGCGGACATAGTCATCGGCAAATCCGACAGGGTAGCCCATGTCATCGAACTCGGCGGGATACCCGGCGGTCACTTTGTTAATAATCGGAACCAGTTGACCGGGTTTATCCTTCTCAGAAACATCGGATACCGCATCCATATCGCACTGGCTGAGCAATTGGTCCAACTTATCCGGCTCGAGCCGATGTCTGATAATATCTTTCAGTATCTGCTTGTATTGGCGATTTTCCGCATCGATGGCCTCATAATCCTGACGCACATCCGCGGGCATCCGTTCGACATGGGCCATATGCTGCAAGTGGCCGGATTCGAATTTGAGATGCTCCTCGAGCCGGTAAAGAAGCTTATCGCTGGGTGGATTATTAACCCGTCCCGTCTCGATTGTAGAGAGATAGGGCTTGGAAAAACCGGTAAGCGCCGCAACCTGATCCAGCGTTAAGTGTACCCTTTAGAAATCCGTGTTCCATTAACCATTAGCCGATCTGTACGGCGAGATGCTGCCCGACCAGTTTATCCATCTTGTTCCGGTCGATCGGCTTGGACAGGTATCCATCGCATCCGACATCCATACATTTTTGCTCATCACCGATCATGGCGTTTGCAGTTACTGCGATAATCGGGGTTTTGATACCCTGGCTGCGTAATTGACGCGTCGCGTCGTAGCCATTCAAGTTGGGCATCTGCATATCCATCAGAATGATGTCGAAGGACTGCTCGCCGCACTGCTCAACGGCCTCGAACCCATCTCCGGCGAGGGTGACATCCAAACCCATTCTTTGCAGAAGAATGGCGATCAGTTTTTGATTGGACGGATTATCCTCCGCCACCAGGACTTTTCCATTATACATAACCGTTCCTTTCTCTGTTTCATCTATCTCATTAATTTTATCGACCGGCAGATATTTATTCCAAATCGGTGCATCCTCATCAGGCCATTGGACGCCTATGGGAATAACCATTGTGAAAACGGATCCCCGCCCCTCCGTGCTAACCACTGAAATCTTTCCGCCCAGTAGCTTGACAAGTTTCCGGGTGATCGACAGGCCTAAACCGGTCCCACCATACTTACGGGTCGTCGCACTGTCAGCTTGGGTGAAAACCCCAAATATTAATGGCCGTTTTTCTTCCGAAACCCCAATACCGGTATCCTCAATATCAAATCGAACACCGACATCACCGTGGGAATGCTGAAGCGTGACATTAACATAAACATGTCCCGTTTCTGTAAATTTGATTGCATTGCTGACCAAATTGATCAGGCATTGACGCAGTCGCAGAGGGTCTGTTCTAATCACTTCCGGAATAGGATCGCACTGTAAGATTTCAAATTGGATTTTCTTTTGGATTGCACTGGGACGAAGCATGGACTCAATCTCGCCGAGCATATCCCCGATTCGGCAGTCACAATGTTCAACCTCCAGCTTGCCCGACTCGATTTTTGAATAGTCCAGAATATCGTTAATCAGCAATAGCAGATTTTGGCTATTGCTGGTAATCATTTTTAGATAAGACTGGTGCTCCGATTTCAAATTCTCTTCGGAAAGCACTTGGCTAAAGCCCATGATTGCATTCATCGGCGTTCGCAGTTCGTGGCTCATATTGGCCAGAAAATTACCTTTGGCAAGATTGGCCGCCTCCGCCTCGTGGGCCAGGACATTAGCACGCTCTTCGGCCTGTTGGCATTCTAAAACTTTATGGCGCAAGCAACTGTTAACCTGTTGAAGCTCAAAGGTGCGTTCGTGAACTTCCCCATCGAGTGTCTTGTAAAGGTTTTCCAGTTTTTCTCTCAAGCGGTTAAAACTTTTTGCCAGCAGCCCAATCTCGTCTTGGGATCGGGTCTGCAACGGTATAAAATGAACATCCTGCTGATCTGTTGCACGGCAAAAATAGGCGGCAATTTTTTTCAGGCGCCTGCCGACAAGCAGCTCAAACGAACAATAAATCGCAGCAAACAGCCCCAGCAAGGCAAACGCCAGCACCGAAAAACGGGACATCGTCTGCTCATTAACCTGGCTTCGATACCCTTCCAGTGGGATGGCGATCATCCGCAATTCTGAGCGGGGATTAGTCAGGGAGACATCATTTCGTTCCATTCTAAACTTTGTCAGATACGCTCGGTCATTGAATTTAATAACCCGGTCAAGGCCCTCCAGTGTCGGATTACTCTCAAACAGGCGGTAGATGCGGAGCCCCTCCGACCCAGTCCGGCTGAGGATTTTTCCCAACTGGTCGCCACTGGCACGAATGATAACATGAGGGTAGGTGTTTTGAACCTTTTCGAAAACCCGTTCAGTCATTTTTAATCGCCAAGCCGATTCCGCCTCAGTCAGCGGCAAAGAACCCCGACCCGTTTCCATGTCAGAATCACGGCCAATTTCCTCAAGCGCAATCTCAAAGGCCATCGCTAACTCGGCTTGTTGACACAGCAACTGCTGTAAGGATTCATGGCTACTTTTCCATGTCTGATGAATCAGAAAGAGCGAAAAAGCCGTTGAAAACAGCCCGATCGCCAACAGGAATTTCATCCCTAAGCTTGAATAAGACCGCATTGTTATCTTGCTTTTTACCAATTTTTTGTCCACGAGCATTAGCAGGAGATAATCATGTGCATATTATCGACCCCGATAACCACCGAATTAACCTAAAAAACTCAAACTGCCTTCACGCACGCTCCAGAGACTTTCTCGAAAGTCATTCTCAGGAAATACCATTTACAGTGTCCCATAATAAATCGGCAGCAATATCAGGGGGTCTGACCTGATTCCCTGTCTATTTCAGGAGCATCCACAGGAATCCCGGCCTAAATCTACGAAATAAAACCCTAATATTTTCGAAAGTTTACCGCTTCATCCAAGAGAATGATTGAGCTGTTTTTCGAAAACAAAGTCGATTAATATGAAATATAAGTCAATTTCAACTGAAATAAGATATTCCAATAATCTTATAACCAATTTAAATAAATAACCTTATGAATATTAAACCCGTATTTGTACGGGTGCCAACCGTAATAAATACGAAATTTCACGAAACTATTTCGTATTCCCCTTGACATATTTCGTTAATGAAGTTATATTTAGGACATGGCTAAGAGTAAAATCAATCAAAGAGATATTGCTGACAATCTTAATTTGTCTGTTGCAACCGTTTCAAAGGCCCTGCGGGGGGGGTATTCGGACATTAATACCGAAACAAGGGATCGTGTAGTGAATATGGCCAGCCAGCTTGGCTACGCAACCCATGGAAGCGGGCGTTTGCAGATAATTCTGGATGAGGAAGACACAAAAAGCCGTACCGTGGGGGTCCTCATCCTCCGTAAAATGCATGAATGGCAGCACACGAACTACTTCGCCGGGATGACAGAAAAATGTTCAAAAATGAATGTTTCACTGGTCCTGCACTATGTAAGCGAAGACAACTGCCATCTCATTCTCGATAAAGAGCACCAGCCGCCAGCCTTGCGTGAAGGCCATATGTCGGGACTGATTCTGGTCAATCACTGGCCCGAAGAGGTTGTCGCACGACTGAATGCTCAGGTCCCGTGTGTCTCGATTCAACATTCCTATCAGCATGCCCGGTTGGATGTCATCGGGGTTGACGAAGCCCAGGGAATCGAACAGTTAACAGAACACCTTTATTCCAAAGGGCATCGCAGCATCGGCTTTTTGGGAAGCTGTGGGCAAGTTTGTTACGCCCGCCTGCGCTTTAGCGCCTATATCAGCGCCCTTGCCAAGCTGGGACTGAAAATAGACCTTTCTAATGTTATCGATGTGTCACCTGCACATCTGGAAGATAAAGAAATCGCATTATCTGGACAGATCGAATCCGTGATCCGACGCATGCAACAAGGGGTTCGAGCGTGGATCTGTGCCAGCGATTGGGTGGGATACCTGCTTTGCCGAGGACTTATCGATCGGGGATACAGCATTCCGAAAGATATTTCAATTGTCGGATTCGATGATACCGAAGATAACACGCTCGGATGCCCCAAACTTACCAGTATCACCGTCCCAGCACTTCGGATTGGCGCCGAAGCACTGCGGCGGTTACTCAACCGCGTCAAACACCCGACCAGCCCTCGACTGAAAGTTCTGCTGCCATGTAAGTTATTTGAGGCCCAAACAACATCGTCCTCCTCCTTCAGGACAGTATAGGCGATCCCAGGGGGGTCGTCTGTATTGTCCATTTTTGAAAAACTGAGAATTGCCGACTGTTCCTAAGAAGGATGCGGGCTGATTTCGGCGTGCGGAATTTAGGCACTGAGGGTGGCTTTTCGAAGTTTGCCGCGACAGTTGTCACATTGACAGGCATTGACCTGGCGAAGACTTGAATGACCAAACAGGGATTTGCTTTCGACCAACCGGACCTCCTTGGCCTTCATCTTTCGAAGCGAGATTTCCGCCACTAACTTTTCACGAGAGCCCACGGCATCAATGAGGTCGGGGGTCATTTTCCAGTTCATGAAGTTTTCGAATAAACTGTTGCTGGATAATCGCATCCTGCTTACGAACAAACTTTGAAGCTTTCAGGGCCAACATCAACCTTATGCATCCTTGTTTGAATCTCCTTCTTTCAGTCCCAGTTCCTTTACCAGATCATCCAAGGGAACAAAATTTCCTTCTTTGAGTGCTTCTTCGGCGGCTTTGATGTCAATTTCGTCTTCGAGCTGCTCCAGCAGTTCCACATCCTCCATCGACACCAATGCGAACGCGGGCTTGTTGTTCTTTTTCACGACCACCCGTTCGCCACCATAGATCACACGATTGGCCAGCTCGGACAGTTTTAATCGAATTTCTGACATACTGATCGTTGTCATCTTTTCACCTTTCAATACACGATTCCTGAGTTGTTCTTTTAATAGTATCGCAAATATCCATCGGCTGTTCAATCAAAAACTTACATAATATATAGAGTTTATAAGATTTTTAAACTTTACAACATTAAGCCCTGTTTTTAAGCTAAAAACCATTAGATATAGCCCTGAAATTATAAATTATGGTTTCGCTTACGCCTAATTTGCCGATTCTTAAGGGTGTACTTTATGGCTCCTTTATGGTACAATCACCGACTTGTTTTGTTATGAAAAATCAGGTATTGGTACTGCCGGCAAGATGTTGGCGTTAAGCGCTACGATTGAACAGGTGAGCTTGTGAGTAAATCGAAAGTTATCCGCGTCATTGGGGCGTGTGAACATAACTTAAAAAATATCGATATTGACATCCCTCGGGATCAGCTCGTGGTGATAACCGGTCTGAGCGGGTCGGGCAAGAGTTCGCTGGCGTTCGACACGATCTATGCCGAGGGGCAGCGCAAGTATGTCGAGTCCCTCAGTGCCTATGCCCGCCAGTTCCTCGAGCAGATGCAAAAACCGCACATCGAACATATCGAGGGCCTGCCGCCGACCATCGCCATCGAACAGCGCAGCGCATCGAGCAATCCCCGCTCGACGGTGGCGACCACGACCGAAATTTACGATTACTGCCGCCTGCTGTTTGCTCGCGCCGGTACGCCGCACTGCTGGGTGTGCGGTAAGGTTATCAGCAGCCAGCACGCTACGCAGATCGTTGATTCGATTCTGACCCGCCCAGAGGGTACTCGCATCCAGATATGTGCCCCGATTATCCGCGGGCAGAAAGGCGAACACAAAGAGGTCTTCGGCCATATCCAGCGTGAAGGATTTGTCCGTGTGCGTGTGGACGATGAGATTTATGACGCTAAATCGGCGACGCCCCTGGATAAAAACAAAAAACACGATATCGCCGCAGTTGTGGATCGGTTGGTGCTGAAAGACAGCATTCGCGTCCGCTTGGCCGATTCGATTGAGACGGCGTTAAAGATGGGCGATGGGCTTGTCAGCGTGATGGTTCAGGAACCGAACAGCCAAAAGACAAACGGCGGAAACGGCCACTGGCACGATGTTCTTTACAGTGAAAAATATGCCTGCAACGATCACCCGGAGGCCTCGCTGGCCGAGTTGTCGCCGCGGCTGTTTAGCTTTAACAGCCCCTACGGTGCATGTGGTGCGTGCGATGGACTGGGGACAATTTTGGAATTTGACCCCGATCTGATCGTACCGGATAAAACCATCTCGCTGGACAGCGGCGCCATCGAGGCATGGCGTAAAGGCGGCAAGCGGATGAACATTTATTACAACCGGATGGTCAAGCGGTTCTGCCGCTACTTTGGCATTCGCAAATCCGACCCATTCAGCACGCTTCCAGCAGCGATCCAAAAAATCCTGATATACGGGACAACCGAAAAGGATGCCAAGAAATACGGACACCGCTTCGAGGGTGTTGTCCCGAATCTGGCCCATCGCTGGAAAAATACCACCAGCGAATTTGTCAAGGCACGGCTGCATAGCTACCTATCGGAATCGCCGTGTAGTCGCTGCGGCGGCACGCGATTGCGAGAGCAAGCGACAGCGGTAACCATCGGCGATAAGAACATCAGCGATATTACACGAATGAGCATCGAAGATGCGCACGGTCATTTTCAATCGCTGAAAATGGACGCTGAAAAGACAACGATCGCCGAACAACCGCTTAAAGAGATTCGCGCCCGGCTGAAGTTTATGATCGATGTGGGGCTGGGGTATCTGACGCTGGATCGAACCAGCCGCACCCTGTCCGGCGGCGAGGCCCAACGCATTCGTCTGGCGACCCAGGTCGGCAGCGGGCTGGTGGGCTGCTGCTATGTGCTGGATGAGCCGACTATCGGCCTGCACCGCCGCGACAATGACCGGTTGATGAAAATCCTGAAAACACTGCGCGACATCGGCAACACGGTACTGGTCGTCGAGCATGATGATGATGTCATCGCCGCGGCGGATCACATTATCGACATCGGCCCAGCGGCGGGCGAACACGGCGGCGAGGTCGTCGTTGTCGGCACACTGGCCAACGTCAAAAAATGTAAGCGATCCCTCACTGGTCAATATATGAGCGGTGCTAAGCGAATTGAGCTGCCCCCGATCCGGCGCAAGGTGCGGATGAGTCATGCCATCGAGGTGCGCGGGGCCGAGGAGAACAATCTCAAAAAAATTAGTGTCAAGTTTCCACTTGGCGTAATGACCTGCGTAACGGGTGTGTCCGGTTCCGGCAAGAGTACGCTCGTAACCGACATCCTGCTCAAGGCACTCAAGCGGCGCATCTATGGCTCGCGTCCGAAGCCCGGTAAGCACAAAAATATCGTTGGCGTCTCACAGATCGACAAGGTTATCGAGATCGACCAGTCGCCCATTGGCCGTACGCCGCGAAGCAACCCGGCGACCTATACCGGCGTGTTCGACCAGATTCGATCGCTGTTTTCAATGACGCGTGAGGCCAAAATTCGCGGCTACAAACCGGGGCGGTTTAGCTTTAATGTCAAGGGCGGACGCTGCGAACATTGTCAGGGGCAGGGAACCCGGAAAATCGAAATGCACTTTCTCCCCGATGTGTTTGTTACCTGCGCCGAGTGCAAGGGCAGTCGGTACAATCCCGAAACGCTGCAAATTACCTACAAGGGTAAAAATATCGCCGATGTGCTGGGCATGCGGGTCGAGGACGCGAAGAAATTCTTTGCCAACTTCCCCAAGATCGTCCGGCTGGTCAAGGCGTTGTGCGATGTGGGGCTTGGGTATATGACGCTCGGTCAGTCCAGCACGACACTGTCCGGCGGCGAGGCCCAGCGCGTCAAGCTGGCCTCGGAGCTGGGCAAGCCCGGCACCGGTCATACGCTGTATATTCTCGATGAACCCACGACCGGACTGCACTTTGCCGACATCCACAACCTGATGAATGTGCTGCGGCGGCTGACCGACTTGGGTAATACCATTATCGTAATTGAACATAATCTGGATGTCATCAAGATGGCCGACTATATCATCGACCTCGGCCCCGAAGGCGGCGACGCCGGCGGCGAAGTTATCGCGACAGGCCCACCGGAAAAAATCATTAAGAACACCCAAAGCTATACCGCCGGATACCTCAAGAAAAAACTCGAGGCAGAAAAAAACAAGACCAACTAAAATTAGACCTGAGAAATGAAACGGCCCAGATATGTTCTGTGAGAATGGCCAATATCTTAGTTTCGTTAAATTTTGATTTCTTCATAACAGAGTTCCTTTCATAATAAAATACAATATTACGCCAAAACTCTCCAGTGAATAATGTTAAATTAACCGCCTTCGGCGGGACTTTTTAGTCTTTCCGTGTAATACACAACACGAGACATCTTAACTTTCTCGACTTGCCCTGCCAATTCTGTTATGGTTGTTTGCAGAGAACAGCCATGGAAGGCTTTGACAAAAACACATTTAAACAGATTTTCCTTGATCACTGGGATTCGTTTAAGCATCTGAACCAACGCTTTGACTGCCCGGATTATAACGACACCATCGAGAAAATGCTCAACTGCGGTAACCCGGAAAAGATGGGCTTTGTCCAATACAGATGCTGCCTTTGCGGACAAACACGTCGAATTGCATTTACCTGTAAATCCTGCTTTTGCCTTTCCTGTGCCAAGGTTTACACCGACCGATGGGCAGACTTCATTGGACGACGCCTTCTCCCTGGAGTTACATATCGACATGTAGTCCTGACCATGCCGGAGTTCCTGAGAGTCTGGTTTTATCGCAATCCCGAACGGCTCGGTCCTTTTATGAGAGCAGGACATGCCTGTCTCAAAGATATTGTCAATACCTGCTGCGGAAGTAAACTCGACATCGGAAATATTATTGTTCTTCAAACCGCTGGAAGATCCGGACATTACAACCCGCATCTTCATATACTCATGACCGCAGGCGGACTTGATCCATCGGGACAATGGAAAAGTGTCTCTTATATACCCTATGATATGATGCACAAAAAATGGCAGTATCATTTGCTTAACCTGTTGAGGGACAATATCGACGACCCTGCCGTC
>JAGGWF010000108.1 GCA_021157685.1 Planctomycetota bacterium
CGCCGGGTTATTCCAAAAATGTCGTCGCATCCACCAATATTTGCTCGCCGGTGGCCATATCTTTGATGACGAGCTGGCCGGACTCTTTCAGTTCGCCGCCGACGATGATACATTTGGCCGCGTTCATGGAATCAGCAATTTTCATCTGTTTTTTCAGGGCGTTGGTTTTATAGCTAAAGTTGGCCGCATAGCCCTTTTGGCGGATTTTGGTGGTAATCTCAACGGCTTCATCAAACAGATCGCCATCGACACAGGCCACGAAATAATCCAGCTTTTGGATGTCCAGTGAGTCATCGGTCAGCAGTCCCTTTTCCCGCAGTAGGATTTCCAGCACCGCATCGCCCATGCCCATGCCGGTGGCGGTTACTTTGGGACCGCCGAAGTCACTGAGCAGGTTATCATATCGTCCGCCGCCGCAGATCGCACGCAGATCGCCGGATTTGTCGTGAATTTCGAACACCATCCCCGTATAATAAGCCAGTCCACGGACGATGCTCATGTCGAACCGGCACCAATCCTCAGCGCCCATTTTTTCGAGATAAGCAAAGACCCGCTTCAATTCATCCAGTGATTCCTGTGCCTTTTCATCCAGTTTGACGATATCCGGGATATCATTGACCGAATGGATGTCCATCAGCTTCAGAATCGCCTGGATGGTTTCGGGTGAATCAATTTCTTTCTCCAGCATCTCGACGAACGCCTCGACCGGGATCTTTGTTTTCTTATCGAGAATCGGATACAGCGATTCCAACTTCTCTTCGGCAATACCGATATTTTTGAGCAAAGCCGCCAGCAACCGTCGGCTGGAAATCTTCGCGACGACATCCTTGCTCGTCAGTCCTGTATTTCGCAAGTAATCCAACGAGCAACAGATGACCTCGGCGTCGGCCAGCACATCCTCGATTCCAATGATGTCGATATTCCATTGAAAGAATTCCCGCAGCCGCCCCTTTTGTGGGCGTTCGGCCCGGCACAGGCGGGGTACGGAAAACCATTTGATCGGCATTGGCAGGGCGTTGATCTGCTTGTTGATCATGCGAGCCAGCGTTGGGGTGATCTCCGGCCGGATGGCCAAGTGCCGGTTGCCGCGGTCGGTGAAGTTGAAAAGCTGTTCGACGATTTCGTCGCCGCTCTTGACCTGGTACATTTGCAGGTATTCAAAGATCGGGCCGTCATATTCGACAAACCCGTTGCGGATCGACGAGGCCTTCCAGCCATCGACAATAAAATTGCGAACCGCCATCTGCGGCGGGTAAAAATCCCGCGTCCCTTTAACCGGTTGCATCTTCATTCTTTTTTCGCTTTCTGTTTGAACCACTAAGTTCATTGGTGTCCATTCGTTCCTAAATCATGAACGATCATTTTTCTTTTTGCTTTTCTTCTTTTTCGGCTCCAGTTTCTCGAACACTTTGGATCCGAATTTTATTTTCATGTACTCTTCCATCTGCTTATCATCGAGAAAGTGCAGTTCATAGCCATAATCATCGCCGGTCAGGTCGCAGCCGTCGGTGTCATATTTGCGGCAGATAGCGGGCCGCATTTCGTAATTCTGGCAGCGATAGTCTTTTTCCGACAGATACCGGCACTTATTCTCCACATTCAGATACCAATCGCCGTCCTCGACGAACACGCTGACATGCTCATGGCACAGATACCAGCGAATATCATCAAAATCGTCCCAATCCTCCGGCGTCTCGATTGGCTGGGCGAAATACCGGCAGCATTTACCGTGGCACTTTTGGCATTCTGTTGTCATCTTGCTCGTTTTCTTCTTCGTTGTTTTTTTCGTTTTTGTCGTCACGGGCTACCCTTATCTCTGTCGTTAATGCTCTCTATGTCCTGTAAAGACCGCATTATAGGTAAACCGCCCGCATCGTCAAGAACTTCCTATTTTCTCGCTTTTGTAGGAAATGGCTTGTCTTTGCCGATATAACCTGTTACGGGAAAGGTCCGTCTAATACTATTGAAAACGAGGGTATCTGAGTGAAACACGGGAATTTATATCGTATCGCGGCTGAGTTTATTCTGCTGTGTGTGTGCGTCTTTTTGTTGCTTAGTGTGATCAGCTTTGATATGGCTGACTCGCCCAGCCCGTATGTCTCGCCAAACAATCATGACATACCGCCGGACTATAAACCGGCGAACTGGCTCGGGCCAGTGGGGGCCTTTTGTGCATATTACGGCCTGTATTATTTTGGGCCGGGTGTTCTGGTGGCGTGGCTGTCCGGGGCCATTGCATTGGTTGTCCTGCTCTGGGGCAAACCGGTTACCCAACCCCTGCTGCGGCTCGTGGGGCTGATTCTCGTCGTGGCGGCTATCTCAACAACATGGTATCTCATTTGGCCCTTTGAGCAGATTGCGTTCTACCGGACCGGCTCATTTCCTGATGGAAACGGCGGCATTCTCGGAGTTGCGACGGCACTATTTCTAAAGGGGTATCTGGCCAATCTTGGAACTTGGCTTGTGGTGCTGTGCTGCTGGACCGTTGGCTCGCTGTTGCTGGCGGATTCGCTGGTGTTTGCAATGGTTCGAGGGATTGGCATGAGTGTATTAAAGATGTTCGGACTCGCTGAACCGGCTTGGAAAGCGGCTCGCGAACATTCGGCCACGCTCGGCGACATCTGGACGCGGCTGAGTGAACGACAGAAGGCCCGAACGACCAGTTTCGCCGAAGCTGTGCGAAACTACCGCGAAAACCGTCAGGCCGACGATGAACACGAAGACGCCGTCGAAGAGATGGATACAGAATTTGAATCACTCGAACACGAACACGATGTTTCTGTCGAGGAAGCTCTTGGCGAGGTACCGGCGCCGAAGAAAAAGGGGAAATTGAGAATCCGTAAGGTCAAACGAACCCCGCAGCCCAAAAAGCCGATTCCTGTTCTGAAAACCTATGATGACTATCAACTGCCGCCGCTGGAGTTCTTGAAAGATCCGGAAACCGGTTTTACCGCGATCCAGAGTAAAATGGTCGAGCGAAAGGCACACTCACTGGAAAAAATGCTCAATGAATTTGGTGTTAATGCCAATGTTGTCAATGCCGAACCTGGCCCGGCGATTACGATGTATGAGCTGGAACTGGCACCGGGTGTCAAAGTTAGTCAGATATCCTCGCTGGCCAATGATATGGCCCGCGCACTGAGTTCTGGTATGGTTCGCGTCGTCGCGCCGCTGGCGGGCAAGCACACCATCGGCATTGAAGTACCCAACAGCCAGCGGGAAACCGTGCGGATGAAGGAACTGCTTGAAAAGGGCGCCGCCATGGCAAATAAAATGGAGATTCCACTGTTCCTGGGGAAAAGTTCCTCCGGCGAAATACTGGTGTCGGACATGGCAGCGATGCCGCACTGTCTGATTGCGGGTACGACCGGTTCGGGTAAAAGTGTCTGCATCAACAGCATCATCACCAGCATCCTGCTGTCGCGGCGGCCGGACGAGGTTAAGCTCATCCTGATCGACCCGAAGATGGTCGAAATGGCAATGTTTGAGTCGATTCCGCATCTGATGTGTCCGACCGTTACCGAGATGCGGCGGGCCGAGCAGATCCTTGAATGGGCCATGCAGAAAATGGACGAGCGATACGAATTGCTGAAAGAGGCGCAAGTACGAAATATCGCTTCGTATAATCTACTTTCCACCGAAGAACTGATCGAGCGGTTCAACCCGGCGACTCAAGAAGAAGAGGCCCAGATACCGAAAAAGCTGCCGCATATCGTGATTGTCATTGATGAGCTGGCGGATTTAATGATGACCTCAGCTAAGGAGGTGGAGGCCTTTATCGTCCGTATCGCGCAAAAGAGCCGTGCGATCGGTATCCACTTGGTACTGGCAACACAACGACCGCAGGCGACAGTCGTTACCGGCCTAATTAAGTCGAATATGCCCGCCCGAATTGCGTTTCGCGTTGCGGCGGGGATGGACAGCCGGATCATTCTCGATCAGAAAGGCGCCGAGACGCTGCTGGGCCAGGGTGATATGCTGTTCCTCAAGCCCGGCACCAGCGAACTGATGCGGGCGCAGGGTGCGTTTCTAGATGACGATGAAATTCGCGGCGTGGTCAAGTTCCTCAAGGAGGTTGCCAAGCCGCAATACAGCACCGAGCTGATGCAGCTCAACACCGTTGATCTCGGCTCCGCACCCAAGGATGATATGTTTGATGACGCCGTCAGAGTTGTACTGGAAACCCGCCGGGGCAGTGTTTCGCTGTTGCAGCGACGATTGAGCATTGGCTACGCGCGGGCCTCACGGATTATTGAGACGATGGCCGCAACGGGTCTGCTGGGTGAATACAAAGGCAGCCAGGCGCGTGAGGTAACGATGACATTAGATGAATATGAGGCGATGAAAAAGAATATGGTTGCCGATGAGGTGGCAGGCTATGCCGATTTGACGGAGGATTTTGACGGGGACGAGGACGAATACGAGGGGGATCAGGAGTACGAAGAAGAGGTAGAAAAAGATGAATACGACGAGGCCGATGGAGACGAAGAAGAAGGTGAGGAAGAGTACGAGGAGGCCTCCGAGTACATCGACGATGATGAATACGAACAGGCATAGGGCTGACCTTGCTTTTGTTTCATATTTTCCGTCTTTTTGGCAAAAATACGCAGTTTTTTCGGGAATTTCAGCCGCACCATTGACAGGCGGAGACATTCTCTGTAGAATCTGCCCCCTCGACAGACAGTACCGGCGATGGTGCTTAAGATACGGTGGATGTAGCTCAGTTGGTTAGAGCACTAGATTGTGGATCTAGGGGTCGGGGGTTCGATTCCCCTCATCCACCCTTTTTTGAAGCCCCCAAAAAGGGCGTTTTTGCTTAAATAACCCATTGTTTTACTGTTTCTTACCATTTCCCTATTGTTCATCCTTGTTCATTTATGTTCGTTTATAGCCGTATATTTTACGCAAGCAACGACGCAAGCAGATTTAAGCGGTTTCTTTTAGTTCATTTTTTCCGACAGGTAGATCAGGCAGGTTGCCAATAGCTGAAACCTCGTTTTCTCTGAAGCTATGCGTGTACAGGTTCATCGTCAGGGTGATAGTGCTATGCCGCATCAGGGTCTGTACAGTTTTAGGATGCGCCCCTGAAGCCGCCAACAAGCTCCCGAAAGTATGACGCAAGCTATGAAAGTTAAAGAGTACCTCGTCTGTATCTCTTTCCAGAAATCCGGTATTGTCAGCATCCGGATTCTTTTCGATCCATTTCTTACGGGCATCTTCTGCATCTTTTCTGAACATCCGTGCTACATTGTGTTTGCTCTCTGGGTATGCTGGCTTCTTCCATGGAGCCATAATTCGATTAACTGTTCATCAGAGTTCGCCTGTTGAACAGGCTGTAATTGTGGAGGGCAGGTCTCCATAGAATTATTGACTCGATAACTAACGTTATCAGGCATTAGTGGCTCAGAATCAAGGTATCCAGTCTGGCAGAGACTCCAAAGTGGATTTTGCCACACAGGTATTTTAGGGACAGGATTTAATAAAAATTTGGGGTATTCCCTGTTTATGATGAAAATAGAATTGATACTGTTAGTCCTTGGCTTTCTCATTTCAAGGTTGAGCGGAAAGCATTATAAATGGGATTGCATATGTGGGGAATTATTGGGAATAGGTTTCCTGATTATTATCTCTTATATGCTCTACAATTTATATGGGTTAGTTTATATTGAGCCAATTAGAGTGGCGAAGTTACTGCTATTGGGATATTTGCCAGGGAGAGTAATTGATTGGTGGTGGAGGGAGTGAAGGGGAGTTAGTCCCTGTTTTTGAGTTGAAAACAGGTTTGTACGGGACCTGTACAAAGTAAAGTTGTTCATTGGATGAACAACTTTTTGGTACTTATCTTCAGAGTCTGAAGGCAGGTTAGTTAGGAGCATCTCTGGTTGAGCAGCAGAGTAAGCGCCCCGTTTTACCTCACGAATTCCGTCCGCTACTTCCAACTTTAGGCCCTCTTGCGAGGCATCTGCTCAAGACAATCAGAACTTCAGTTCAATAACTCTGACAGGTTCAGCCCTTCGTCGAGCCAGCGTTTTGCCTGCGGCTTCCTTCAGACGTAACCAGCCCTTGCCGTCCGGCTAATGGTTCCCGCTGTCGGGCCCATAGAGAACTTGCACCTCCAAGTAAGTGTGCCCTCTGCCGGGCACACCATAAAAAAAGGCCCTGCCAAAGCAGAGCCCTCTTGATTCTAAGCATGTTGTGTGATTAGGCAGGAACCACATTGTTTGCACATGGGCCCTTCTTGCCTTCTCCGACTTCATAAGTCACCTTCTGGTTTTCATCGAGAGACGCATAGCCCTCTACCTTGATTTCTGAATGGTGAACGAATAAATCGTTGCCACCGTCATCCGGAGTGATAAAACCAAAACCCTTGCTTGCATTGAACCACTTTACTGTACCTGTACTCATACCAAACTACTCCTTGGCCTTTTTGGGCCGTTTAACTGTATCTCTCGATTTAAGTTGCTTTATGAAGGGCGCTTCTGAGAGATGAAAAGACATCCTTCTTAACTGCCCAGTATTATCGGCCAATAACACACCAAATGCACGAAAAAAAAATAATAATCTTTCTCAGCCGCTCAAAAGGACCCGGATATCGACCGGAATCCGTCTTTATAGTGCCAATAATCGCGTTTTTAAGCTGTCGGTAATTTCAAAAAAACTGAGTTTCCAAGCCCGGCTAATCTGGTTAATAATCTGCATCAATCAGCATTTATTAACGGTGCTTGAAAATCAATGCGATCACATCGGCTTCAAGGTCAAACCGGTCCGTTGCAATTAAGAGTGTTTCACCTTGTTCAGGACCGCCCCATCCGGGTTGACCGCCTCTGCTGCGAGACCCATTGGAGTTCTTCTTTCGCGGCGGTTTGACAATATCCGACGATGGTGGCTTGGAAGAATTAGAGGAATTCTTCCAAAGTTTAGCAACTTTATCAGTCAGCTCGGTCACCCGTTTGGTCAGTTCAGCGTTTTTTTTGACAAGGGTTTCATTGATTTCAATAAGTCCGGCAACTTGTTTTTCAAGTTTGGCAATGCGCCGAATATAGAATGGTTCTTTTTTAGAAGTTAACTTTCGTCCTCATGTTCGTCAGTAAGATTATTATCGGACAAACCTGAGGTGTTGCTTGAGAGGAATATTGACATGCTGCCTTGAGTACGCTATCA
>JAGGWF010000129.1 GCA_021157685.1 Planctomycetota bacterium
AGATTTATTCGAAATAGGACAGTTCCTGCCACACACTCATTTTATCTTTGAGGATTTGCCGCAATGCGGTCATTAAATCTTTTTGGGTTAATGCGGAACATTGAGACGAATTTTTTCGGATGATTTTTCGCATTTTCTGTATCGACCCGCCCACTTTTTTTCCGTTTCGTTTTTTACCGAACAGATGCTGACTAACGGTGGGCTGTGAGATACCGAGAATCCTTGCGATTTCATCCTCCTTTGATTGGGATTCAAAATACAGCAGGGTGATTTGCCGTTGCCTTTCGGTGAGCTTGGGCAGCACATCCGATTTGATCAGATCGATCAGGTTTCTGACCGATTTTTCTCTGCATTGTATCTGATCTGAATCTCTATTATACTCAGACCAGTTTTTGTGTTTTGCATCCAGATTATTCCAATGGTGTGTGTCAAGGTGTGCGTCATGCGAGAGAATTCGGTCGTATTCCGGGCGCATAGTTTTCGACCTTGGTAGAAAAAACGCAAAAAAAACAGTGTCCGGTGCTTTTTTAGGGAACTGGGGTCAGTCATTTTTAGTGGCACTGACCCTGCTGTTTGTTTCCTCAATTCAAATACCTCTATAAAAGCTCCTCCCCTGCCAAGGGGAGGTGGCCTTCAGGCCGGAGGGGTTATTCAAAATTCGCTTCGGCCATCATCCAAACCGCTTCGCCGCTTCATCGGCCAGACCCTGATTCCGTTCAGCATAGATCGCTGTGGCGCTCATGTTCGTATGTCCCAGCGTCGCCCCGGCACATTCATATCCCATTTCCTTCCGCACCTTCGTCGCCGTCGTCGTATGCCTTAGCTGATACGGCGTCCACTTGGGTACCAAGTCGGGTTCGACCCCAGCGGCCTTCGCTTCGGCCCGCCGGGGCTTATTGCAGGCCGCAATCGCATACTGAACAGCCCTGCGATAGCTCTTGGAATCATACTGATCACCGTTTGTCCGTTTCAGGTCATCTTTTCGATTGCTTCCAACCCGATTTCCATAGGACGGCGGCGTTTTCCGCTGTGCGGTGAGTTTTTGCCGCCGTTGTTTCTCTGCTTCGACGGGAGAAAAGCAGTAAGCATCCTCTGCCCGCAATAGAAACGGCGTCAGCAGTTCCTGTCCCTGCGGCCCGATAGCCACGATCCGTTCGATATTACGATACTGGTTTTTATGCTTTTCAGGATAGTAGTGCCAGACGGCCTCGGACCGATCCAGATCACACGGACGAAGCAGGCACATTTCGGTTGGCCGCATCCCGGTCAGCAGCTGCAATTCAATCATCGCTGCCACCACGGGCGTCGTGTAGCCCAGGACAGCATAAACATCTTTTTCATCGACTGGCTTGACCCGCTTGGACTCTTTGGCCCGTGTCCGTCCGCGTTTGAGGGCGGTGATCGCCTGCAGACCGTGCAGGATGACGGGCGAGACGATCTGTTCAGAGACCGCCCACTTAAACATCCGGCGGATCACCCCGACCCGGCGATTGATCTGGGTGCGGCACCAGTTTTTGTCGATCATCGCTTCCCGTACGGTCTTGAGCCGCAGGGGACCAAATTCGTCCACGGCTAAGGCGGGAAAGCAGTCCAGCAATACCCCCATTGTGTATGCGATGTTACCGACCTCGACCGAGGTTTCCCCCGTAGAATCCACATAGTAGGTCTTGGCAAAGTCCATATAGGCCCGCACCAGGTCAGGGATGGTATGCACTTCGCCTTGAAACGGTACATCTTTTTTGAACAGATGCTGCTGAAGCATTTCCCTGGCGCACTCGACGGCCACGGCATGATCCGTTGTGGCGTAACGGGAGCCGACGGGCTTGAGCGGTTGTGCTTTGGGTTTGTCTTCGCCGGGCAGTCGGACCTTCCACCAGTACCGGTTCTTGTTGAGGTAGATTGTTCCGGGGAGATCAGCGGGCTGTTTTTGTTTTCGTCTTTTTCGAGCCATCGTTTTTCCTTTCTGTACACGGTTTCTGAGTCTGTTTGACTCGCAAAAGTTATACAAAAGGTTATACGCAGGCAAAATTGATGTCAAGCCGATTTTTGCAAAGGCGATAAGTCTTTGTATCACATCGCCTTACAAAAAGCCGAAGAAGGGAATTGAACCCTCAACCTCAGCTTTACGAAAGCTGCGCTCTACCGTTGAGCTACCTCGGCATCAGATGAGATAATAAGGATAACCCCGTTTACTGTAAAGACTTTTCTGGCCGGAATGTTAATTTTGCGATCAGCTCGATGCCCTATGCCATAGGGGATCGATGAACCGGTAAAAACGGTGTTTGACAAGATGAAAACAGGCCGGTAGAATGCTTCCTATAACATCAATCTTTGCTTGAACAGAAAGGATATCAATCATGGCAGAAAATGTAACTGAACTAACCGATGACACATTTGAATCAACCATTAACGACGGCGTGGTGCTGGTGGATTTCTGGGCGCCCTGGTGCGGGCCCTGTAAGATGCTGACCCCGGTGATTGAGGAGATCGCGGGTGAATATGCCGGAAAGGCGACGATTTGCAAGATGAATACCGATGACCATCGGGATGCGGCGGTTCAGCACGCGATTAGCGCAATCCCGACCCTGATTTTGTTCAATGCCGGAGAAGTTGCCAAGAAATGGGTTGGCATGACCACCAAGGACGACCTCACAGGCGCGATTGACGAATTGCTGGGATAGGTTCGCTCACACCGCAGGCGTTCACTCGTTAGAGGGTACATGCAGGCGAAAGTTGAATCTTTGTAGTAAGGGAAAACGATGAAGTCAGTCAAAGTAAGTCGTTCTTTAGGTAGCCGATGCAGCATGGCTTATATCATTGTATGGGTTGTGTTGTTGTTTCAGGGTCAAACCATTGCTTGCGGTGTGAAGTGGCTGCCCGGGTTTGACAAGGATGATGCTGGTTCGGCTTCCGAAAATTTTCAGGTTGTTTACTGGTTTGAAAAACACACCCTGCCTCGTTCCTTGTGTTTGCACTTTATCAGAATCGATCTTACGGATAAAGAGTACGAGGTCTTTACGATCGTTTCAGACGATCCGGATGGCCCCGGCCCCGCCGAAGCGGTTCTTATATCACCGGTTGAGCTGGCTTATGCGAATCGGGCTGTTGCGGCTGTTAATGCAAATGCGTTCCGCCCGGTCCCCGGTTCGCAGGAGAAGGGGCGCCCAAAATGGCATGATGAGGGGCTGCCTGTGGATATCAGGGGCTTAGTTGTGTCGGGTGGGCGGCAGATCAGCCCTCAGGAAAAGGGGCGCGCTGCACTGTGGGTCGATGATTCAGGGGGCCTCCACACCGGACAGTATGCTGAAAACGAAAAAGTGGCTCAGTCCATTGCGGATTGGTCTGGCAGAAAGCAGCTTCTTCACGAAGACCGCATTTTGGTGGAAAAGGGTGGGGCTCTTCATCCGAGGACATTGGTAGGTTACGATAAGGATGGCAGATGGTTGCTGCTTGCGGTTATCGATGGCCGGCAAGAAGGGTATAGTGAAGGGCTGAATCTTTATGAGTGTGCGAAGATAATGCAGAACCACGGTTGTGATGAAGCCCTTAATCTGGACGGGGGCGGAAGTTCCATCATGTTGCTCGAAAAGGAGGGGGAGTTGAAGGTGATGAATCGTCCCTCGGATGGTAGAAACAGGCCAGTTCCCGTTATGCTGGGTATTCGCAAAACCAGTGGCTCCGTCCAAAATTAACCGGAGGGAACGCAAGGCGTCAGATCTGCTCCGTAGAGCGGTATTACATATAAGGGGTATCTACTGGAGTCAAGCAGATACCCCCTTAGAACATAATGTTGGGATAGCGGCCCAAACATATTAATTTGACCGAAATACCCATTTTTATTAAAAAAACGCGTTACAAGTCGGATAGAATTTATGACTCTCGAGAAAATTATGAGAGTAAGATGTTTTATTCGCGTCATATCAAAGATAATCTTCCTATCGGCAGCGGCGTAACAGAGGTAGCCTGTAAAACATTGGTCAAACAGCGAATGTGCATTACCGGGTCAAGATGGAAAGATGATGGGGCCAGTTGTGTTTTGGCGTTGCGAACATTAAAACTGACAAAGGGCCGTTGGCAACAGTTCTGGGGTTATGTAATGAGATACGGATGCATACTATGTTAAGCGAGCACCCACATGAATAAAATAAGATTTTTTAGTTGCGATCAGTATGAAATGTGAGTATCCTTTTCCAGAAGCAGGGAAAGCTTGAAAAATGCGTCTTGCCTTTTGGTGTGGGTTTTTTATCGAATCAAACTTGTAGAAGAATAGGAGAAAAAGATGATCGAAGTGCAGCATCTGCGGCGATGTTTTGGGCCGGTGGTGGCGGTGGATGACATTTCATTTACTGCTGAAAAGGGGGATGTGCTTGGATTTCTCGGCCCCAATGGCGCTGGTAAAAGTACGGCGATGAAAATGCTGGCCTGCTTTTTAGCTCCGGATGGCGGAACGGCGAAGGTCTGCGGACACGATATTAGGACAGAGCCGCTTGGGGTTCGCCGTGTGTTGGGTTATCTGGCGGAAAACGCCCCCGCCTACAGCGAAATGACGGTGGCGGGCTTTTTGGGCTTTGTTTGTGATGCACGGCAGATCACCGGCAAAAACCGCAAACAGGCGTTGGATCGTATCGTGTCGATGTGTTCGATTGAGTCGGTCTATCACCAGACGATTGAAACATTGTCCAAGGGCTATCGCAGACGCGTGGGGTTGGCACAGGCACTGATACACGACCCACAGGTCCTGATTCTTGACGAACCGACTGATGGGCTGGACCCGAATCAGAAACACGAAGTGCGTCAATTGATCAATCAAATGGCTCCCGACAAGTGTATTATTATCTCGACGCATATCCTCGAAGAGGTTGAGCTGGTCTGCAATCGGACGATTATTATCGCCCGTGGGAAAATACTGGTGGATTCGACCCCCGCCAAATTGACCGAAGAACACGGCTGTAACCTGAACGAGGTTTTTCGCAAAATAACGACAACCAAAAAGACTGCGTAAGCGTCTGTTAACCAAAGTTACGGAGAAGCAATTATGTCTGGCTTTTTAGCTGTATCAAAACGAGAACTAAAGGGGTACTTCGCGACGCCGGTTGCGTATGTTTTCCTGGTGATTTTCCTGTTCTTTGCGGGGTATCTACCTTTCCGGGACGGTTTTTTTGAAATTCGACAGGCGGATCTTCGGCTGTTCTTTTCGGGGCTGCCGCTGCTGTTTGTTTTTATGGTTCCCTCGGCTGCGATGCGGTTGTGGGCCGAAGAGCGAAAAAGCGGTTCGATTGAATTGCTGTTGACGCTGCCGATTACCGTATCGCAGGCCGTACTGGGCAAGTTCTTTGCGGCGTGGTCGTTTTTGGGCATTGCGCTGCTGCTAACTTTTCCACTGCCGGCGGTGGTGGTGTATCTGGGCGACCCTGATATGGGGCAGATCATTACCGGCTACATCGGCGCCTTTTTAATGGCGGGTGGTTTTCTGGCAATCGGTATGTTTTTCTCGGCCCTGACCAAGAACCAAGTCATCAGCTTTACCCTTTCCGTCGTGGCGTGTGCGGTTTTGGTGTTTGCGGGCAATCCCACTACGCTGGACTATCTCTCAGCGACCTTGCCTTTGCCGATGGTGGCCGTGGCGGAAAATCTGAGTTTCCAAACACATTTTGAGTCCATTATGCGGGGCGTGGTGGAATTTAAGGATATCGCGTACTTTGTCATTTTGATTGCGGCATGGACCTATGCTTGTACGCTGATTCTGGAAGAAAGGAAGGCGAACTAAATGAACAGGATGACTCGTGCGATTTTGGGGATATTTTTCATCGCGGTCATTGCGGTGGCAGCGATCTATCTTAGTCAGAATCTGGGCAAGCAGGTTCGATGGGACATCACAGAGCGAAAACTTTATACGCTTTCGGATGGAACGAAGGAAATTCTGGCCGACCTCAAGCAGCCGATTACGCTGAAGCTGTTTTATACGAAAACTGCTGCCATGAAGGCGACTGATCAGATTCGCTATTACAATAACTATTATACCTATGTCAAAGCATTGCTCCAGGAATACGAAGCCCATGCCGAGGGGAATGTCATTTTAGAAGTGATTGATCCCCGTCCTTACAGCGAAGAGGAACTGGCAGCCATTCGTTATGGTCTGCGGCGATTCAATATCACCGAAGATGAGAGTTTCTTTTTCGGGATGGTCTTGCAGACACAATTCGGTGTAACCAAGACGATTGAGTTTTTCTCGCCGGACCGGCAGGAATCCGTCGAATATGATATCAGCTATTTGATTGATACAGCGGTAACTCGTCAAAAGACGCGGCTGGGGGTTTTAAGTTCGCTCTCGTTGATGGGGGATTCGGAATACATGTTGCGTATGATGCAGATGCAGGGCCAGCAGGGCAAACGCAAGTGGGGGATTATCGCTCATCTGGAAAAACAGTTTGAGGTTTCAGAAATTCCCGTTGATACGGATGAGATTAAGGATATTGATCTGTTGATGGTGGTTCATCCCAAGCAACTTCCGGAAAAGACTTTGTTTGCGATCGATCAGTTTGTGCTCAAGGGCGGCAGGGCAATTGTCTGCCTCGATCCGCACTGTATCTCCGATCCGCCGGACCGGCAGCAGCAGTTCAGCGGCGCTCCGCACAATACCGGTTCTAATATGCCCGAATTGCTGAAAGCATGGGGGTTGGAAATGCCAGCAATGACCTTTGCCGGCGATCGTTCGCTGGCGGTAACGGGGGCGGCCAATCCTAATCGCCGTCCTGAAAAGATTCTCAGTATCATGAAATTGAATGCGGCGAAGAACTGCTTTAACGCTGAAAACCCGATTACGGCGAACCTGGGCGAGGTATCAACGGTCTTTGGTGGTGTGTTAAAAATGCTGGAGCCGGATGAGAATTCGCCGGAACTGAAATATGTGCCGTTGTTGATGACTTCCGATGAGGGCAATAGCTGGACGATTGAGAATCCCTATGGATTAATGAATCCGAATTATGGCGAGTTTTTACGGCGATTCCGGGATGGAACCGAACCAGTGGTTATGGCGTATAGGATTACCGGCCATTTCAAGAGCGCTTTTCCGGAAGGGATCGAAGTTCCGGATGATGCGGCGAGTGACGAAGCCGATGAAAACGCAGAGCCAAAGGCCAAAACGATTACCGGCCTGACAGAAGCAACCGAGTCTGGTGCTGTGGTTGTGGTGGCAGATGTGGATTTTATGGGTGACATGGTGGCTTACCAGAGAACTTTCTTCGGGATGGCGACAGTGGGGGATAACAGTACCTTTGTGCTGAACGCGATTGAAAACCTGTCTGGTTCGGATCGTCTGATTTCGATTCGTTCTCGCGGAAGCTATGAACGGCCGTTTACCGTCGTCAAAGACATCGAGACGGCGGCTGAAGAGGAGACCCTTGAGGAAACACGGGCTATTGAGGCGCAGATCAAGGGCTTTGAGACGCAGTTGAATGAGAAACTGCAATCGCTGGGCGGCGACAACAAAGGCGCATTGATCAATCAAACGATTATTGAAGAAAAGAAAGAGATCGAACTGCAATTGCGTGATGCGGAAAAACGCTTGCGGGACATCAAGATGAAGAAGCGTCAGCAAGTTCAAAAAGTCAAAGAGTGGACGCGTTTCGTTTGCACGATTGTGATGCCTGTTTTAGTGCTGATCGCCGCAATTGGGTTGGGTATTTACCGCAGTGTTAAACGAAAACATCATGTCGGCCATGCCAGTGATTCTTGATTTATAGAGTGTCCTGAAAATAATAGGAGAAGTAAATGCGTAACAGGAAATTAGCAGTACTTGGAATGATTACGGCACTCATGGTCGGTTGGGCGATTCTGCAAAACCGTATCAGTCAAAATGTCAATACCGCCGACTTCAGCAGTTCGGCGTTGATTGAAGGGCTTCAGATCGAATCGGTCGCGGGCATTACGATTACCAGTGAAAAAGGCGAAAAAATAACGACCTTGGACCGAACAGGTGGCGTCTTTGTTGTTGCCGACAAGGACAATTATCCGGCGGATGTCGCCGCAGTCAATGCTTTGTTCAATGGCTGTCTGGATATTCGTACACGGGAAAAAACCACAGATAACCCGAACAACCATGCGGACCTGGAAGTAACCCCCCAAACGGCTCGTTCTGTCGTTTCGTTTTCGGATGCCGACGGCGGCCAAATCGTCGCTCTGGTATTGTCGCCGAGCAATGAAAAGGGTGAGGCCTTTGCGCGGCTGCTTTCTGAAACGGGCGTTTATTCGATTCAATATTTGCCGCAGATCAAGACCGATCCGATGGATTTCGTCGATGCTCAATTGTTTCAGGTTTCGCAGGATCAGTTGTCCAGTATCGCCGTCAGGACGCCAGAGGATAGCTACATCCTTACGGTTTCTGATGATGGGGCCGGTATTGAATTGCAGGATATGCCCGCCGGAAAACAGTACAAAGAGACCGTTTATAAATCCGTGTTCGGGGCGCTTAGTTCCCTGCGGTTTGGCGATGTTGTCAGCGATGAAAATGCTTCGCAGGAGCTTCAATTTGATTCTCTCTACACCTGCAAATTGAAGGACAAGACCGTTTACAAGCTGATGCTGGCAAAGAAGGACGGGGAAATCTATGCGAAAGTTTTGGCGGATTATCTGGATAAAACACCGGTGGAAAAGACCGTCGGCCAGGTTGAGTCTGAGGAAGAACTGAAAGTCAAAGAGGCGAAATTGCTGGCGATTGATGCGGTTAAGGCATTTAACAAAAAACACGGCGGCTGGGTTTATCAAATCGCCGCCCCCAATGCCGAGAACCTGATGAAGCCGTTGTCGGAGATATTGGAAGATAGTCCGGAACCTGAACCAGAAACGGCTGAATTGACTGAAAAACCACTGGCTTGAAAATAGCTGAACCGACTGCAACGGCGAATTTATGTGGCATTTTTTGCCACAGAGGGCACAGAGATTCACAGAGAAGAAAGGATTACTTGCACATCTGCTGAATATTCAGACTGTATAATTATTGTTAGGAAGGAACGATGAAACCACGAATCATGTATATTGAGAATAAGTCCTGTGATGGTCATAATGACCGTGGTTTTGCCAGTATTGGTCGTGTAACCTTCTCCAAGTCCGGCAAAACTTCACTATCAGGGTCTTAAATTCAAAAGCCTCAAAGGATCTGGGATCTGCGGCAACTTTTTTGAGATTGAAACCGGAGATGAATATTGGATATCTGGTTGTAAGAAAAATGGGCAAGATCGCCACTGGGCAGGAGGCGGCCCTGTGAAAATTGATGCAGATGTCCGTGAGGAATACTGGATAGAGATAAGAAATCAACCGGAGAGGGAAAACAAAAAGTTAGCTTAACCATCTCGGACTTACATTCCGAGGGTGAGTTGGCTAATCAGAGGTTTTTTTGAATCTATTTTCCCTTTGGTGGGAGTGGTCTTCTTTTTAACTTTTACGCGGGGCTTTGTTTTAGGTCTTTTGTTTTGTGCTTTCTTCGGCTCTTTTTTCTCCTGGGGCCGTTTCATAGACAGCTTGATCCGTTTTTTGTCGAGATCGACTTCCATGACAGTGACTTGTACTTTTTGCTGAACCTTGACGACATCTGCCGGGTCCTTCACAAAACTGTTTGACAGTTCGCTGATATGCACCAAACCGTCCTGATGGACGCCGATGTCTACAAACGCGCCAAAGGCGGTGATATTCGTCACGATGCCGGGTAGTTTCATCCCCGCCTGGAGGTCCTGGAGTTTTTCCACTCCCTCGGCAAAGGCGAATATCTCAAATTGTTTACGCGGATCACGACCCGGCTTAGCCAACTCTTTCATGATGTCAGTCAGTGTCGGCAGCCCAACCGTGTTGGTAATGTAATGATCGAGGACGATCTTATTTTGGAGATTGTTGTTTTGCATGAGCTCAAGAACAGAACACTTTAGCTCATCAGCCATTTTCTCTACGACACAGTAGCTCTCCGGATGTACCGCGCTGGTATCCAGTGGGTTTTCTGCATTCTGGATCCGGAGGAAACCAGCGGCTTGCTCAAATGCTTTGGATCCCAGCCGAGGCACTTTTAGAAAATCATTACGACAGGAGAAAGGGCCGTTTTCATTGCGATAATCTAGGATGTTCTGTGCCAACTGCGGGCCCAAACCGGATACATAGATCAGCAATTGCTTGCTGGCAGTATTGACTTCAACGCCGACTTTGTTTGCACAACTGGCAACAATATCATCCAAACCCTGTTTTAGCAGCCCCTGATCGACATCGTGCTGATACTGGCCGACACCGATGGATTTTGGTTCGATCTTGACCAATTCAGCGAGCGGGTCCATCAGGCGTCGTCCGATGGAAACCGCCCCACGTACGGTTATGTCCTCATTAGGGAATTCTTCCCTCGCAGCACTTGATGCTGAATACACTGAAGCGCCGCTTTCGTTGACCATGGTGATGATGACACCTTTGTCCAGACCGATGCCTCTGAAAAAAGTTTCTGTTTCGCGGCCGGCCGTACCATTACCGATTGCAACCGCTTCAATTTTATAGTCTGTGCAAAGCGAGCTGATTTTTTCTACATCTTTTTGAACTTGCTTGCTGCTATGATGTGGATAGATCACATCATTTGCAAGCAGCTTTCCCTGTTCGTCGAGCAGCACGATTTTACAGCCGGTGCGAAAGCCCGGGTCCACTCCAAGAATTCGCTTTTGTCCCAGCGGCGAAGCCATCAGGAGTTGTTGCAGATTTTCGGCAAAGATCCGAATCGCTTCGGCATCGGCGCGTTTTTTCGTTTTCAGGCGAACTTCGGTTTCCATGGATGCCGAAAGCAGTCGCTTAAAACCATCGACCAGTGCCATCTCGACCTGCCGGGTGCAGGGGGAGCTGTTTTTGATAAATAATGGGCCAAGGATATCGAGGGCTTTCTCTTCCGGGACAATGATTCGCAGCGTTAGATACCCTTCTTTTTCACCTCGCCGCATCGCCAGTATCCGGTGTGAGGGAGCTGAGGTGACCGGTTCGGTCCAGTCGAAATAGTTTTCATATTTTTTTCCTTCGGCCTCCTTGTTCTTGATGACCTTGGAACGAAAAATCCCCTGTTCAAAGTAGAGCTTTCGAATCCGCTGGCGTGCCGTTTGGTCCTCGCTAAACTGTTCGGCTAAAATATCGCGTCCGCCTGCCAGGGCCTGATCAATATCCTCGACCCCCTTTTCCTTGTCAACAAATGCGGCGGCTTCTGCCTCTGGTTTGGTTTTGTCATCCTGAGCAAGGAGTAACTCTGCAAGCGGCTGGAGTCCCTTTTCCTTCGCGATTGTCGCACGGGTTCGCCTTTTGGGCCGAAGGGGGAGGTAAATATCTTCGAGCACCGTCATTGTCTGTGCCTGCTCGATTTGCTGCTCTAATCCTTCGGTTAAAAGACTACGCTCAGTCAGAGATTTGATAATTGTTTGTTTTCGTTGGGTTAACTCTGATAGTTGAGCCAAGCGGTCTCGAATGTAGGTGATTGCGACCTCATCAAGCCCACCGGTGGCTTCTTTACGATACCTTGCAATGAAAGGCACCGTTGCGTCATCAGCCAAAAGTTTTGCAACAGCAGCCACCTGCTGAGTTTTTATTTTTAATTCTTCGGTGATGAGCTGAAAAAATTCCTGATTCACAAAACCCCTCTCTCTGATAAATATTCTTGATATGGTTCAAAGTGTTCTATTGGCCGAGTGATTTTTTCCATGCTCCAATGAGGTTGAAATTACTGCCGAAGGTATGTCAATTGCTCCGGGAGGGAGATGTTGTTTCCAGAGTTGTCCTCCCCGTACCCATTTTCCACCAGTAGCTCAATATCTTCCAG
>JAGGWF010000091.1 GCA_021157685.1 Planctomycetota bacterium
GCCGGTGTGTTTCCGGGTTTGAGAATCCCCGGCAGAAAAAGACTCGCAAGGACAACGCCGCTGACCACACTCAAGAGACCGCCAATATAAACGGTCCCTTTTTTGTCGAAACGCTTTGCGAAAATGGAGGCAAAAATAGCCCCCAGCATCATCCCTACCATGGTGCCTCCATGTGTGCATGTTTTCTGGCCAGGACTGAGCACCATAAAATCTTCATAGACATACATCTGGAGCGAGGCCACCAAAACGATTCCGATTGTGACAAAAAACGCATAGACAAAGACCCATCTGAAATAACGATCTGTGATGATTTCTTTCATGTCGACGAAGAAATCCTTTACGCTCGCACCCCCTAACTTCATGGTCCTGGAATCACGAATGTCCTTCTTGGTATAGAAGAGCATAAATAGAATCGCAACCAAAGAGACGAGCGAAAATATAGCACCCATTTTAAAGTAATTTGATGACACAAATATAGCTCGAGAGGCCCCTTTAACTTCCGGAAAAAACAGAACCCACGCCATGGCTGGGCCAGCGAAGTTGGCCAGCATAATAACGATTATTTTAATACTCTGCAGTTTGGTTCTCCCGTTGTAGTCCTGGCAAATTTCGAAACCTAATGCTGTGTAAGGAACCACAAAAATAGTATAACCTGTCCGAAGCATCAAATTAATCGCCATCAGATAAGCGATCAGCAATACTTTATTGGTCAGGAATGCAGTTGGCACAGTCCAGAAGAAGAAGAACGATGCAACCATGATAAGGCCGCCAGCAAGCATATAAGGGTGCCTTCTACCGTATCGGCTGCGTGTATTGTCGGTGATGTGGCCCATAATCGGGTCAGAAATTGCGTCCCAACCAGTTGAACTGAACATGATCACACCCACCCAAGCTGGATTAAGCCCCAGTGCCTTGGTATAGAAAAGCATGGCAAAGGCAGCAAATGTATTCAAAACCAACGAGTTGGCGATATCACCTGTAGAATAACCGACCATGTCAATGGTAGAACTGGTTCTAATTTGTTTTTCAGCCATAGTAATCCTTAATTTTATTTACATCGCATTACTGTTAATAGGTTATTTGTATATATTGAGGGTTTTCTCAGCGGCCCAAATAATCTCACCAAATTCATCTTAAACTATAAGAATCTATACTCTATCTGCCTGTCCATTGTCAAGACAAAGAACCGGCTCTTTCAAGAAGTGTAGTATCCACTATTTTATTCATTTTTGACCCATCTTTAATTGGAGTTGAACCCTATTTTCCTGAAATATCAAAGATATTTTGCTTCCCGCCAAACCAGCCCGGATTTTCAGCGTATAACACTATATACGAATAACTATTCTAGTGGAGGGCTGTACGATGCAGAGAGTACATATGCATACGCCTAGCTGGATGCACATGCACAAACCTAACTGGCACACCGTGGGAGTCCGTTTTGATCACATGATCCATGACCCGCGCTTTTGGGCGGTTCTTGCACTGGTGGCTCTGTTCGGACTGATGGTTCTGGCGGCGATTCTGAGCGAATCCACTGGCGGAACGACAATGACCCCCATCTACCCGACCTATCCCTATGTGCCGTAGCAGAGTGTATGAAAACAACATCCCGAAATATATGAAAGAACGGTACAGATAACCTCGTTTGGAGGGCAGTACGATGACTGTATTAGAGTTTCTCGATGAAAAGCGCTGCCAGTACCGGGTGACCGAGCACAAGCCGGTTTATACCGCCGGGCAGTTGGCCACGGTCGAGCGTGTTTCCCCGCGAAAGGTTGCCAAGCCGGTGATTGTCCGGGCGGACGGACAGTACTACTTGTGTGTGCTGCCGGCGGACTGTAAGGTCGACTTGTACGCCGTGCAGAAACATCTGGAGGCCAAAAATGTCCAGTTGGCAAGCGAGCATGAAACGGAGTACCTCTTCGGCGACAGTGAACTCGGAACCGAGCCGCCGCTGGGCAGCTTGTACGACCTGCCCACACTGATGGACAAAAAACTGGCCAAAGACAAGCATATCGTCTTTCAGGCCGGCAGTCATGAACGGGCCATCTGGATGAGCATGAGCGAATACAAGCGGTTGACCGACCCGGCGATCTTTGGGTTCGGCTACCCTGAAGCGATGGACGAGATCGAGTCTATGCCGTTCGATCCGTTTTTCTATGACCCGTATAACAGCTGAGGCATTTTTTTGCTGAGTCCAATGTGATGCCCGAGGGCGCAGAAAAAGGGACAGAGGTGTCCGGGTGTGCCCTCTGCTCGTGAGTTGGGTGCGTTGCTCTTGGGTTTATGTCTCGATAACGACAACTGCACAGCGATTGCACAGGTCGGGCTTTTCCGCGTTCTGTCCGACAGTGGGGTAATAGTTCCAGCAGCGCTCGCACTTGGCGTGTGAACATCTCTCGGCGGACACTTTCAGTGATTTTCCTTTGCTGATACGGACCTCGCTAACGATACACAATGACGCGAATGTCTCAATACCCATATCGTTAATAACAGCCAACAAATCATCATCGTTCGTTTCGATGGTGATCGCCGCTTCCTGATTGCTCTTAATAACCTGTTCGGCCCGCAAACCCTCCAGCACCTTCAGGACTTCATCCCGCAACGCCATAATACTGTCCCACTTCGCCGCATTGGCCGCCGGGGCAATCGCTTTGTCCGCAGCCGGCATCGAGGCCAGATGGACGGTATCCACTTCCTCGCTCTTGTATTCGATCGCCGCCCACGCTTCTTCGGCGGTATGAGCCAGAACCGGTGCCAGCATTCGCACCAGCGCATCGAGAATGGTGTACATCACGGTCTGTCCGCTGCGGCGACTGACACTATCGGCCGCGTCGCAATACATCCGGTCCTTGAGGACATCCATATAAATACTGCTCATCTCGACGGTACAAAAGTTGTAGATTTTCGTGAAGACCCGGTGGAACGCGAAGTTGTCGTATGCCTGATGAACCTCATCGATCAGCACATTCAGCTTTTCCATCGCCCACTGGTCGATAGGCATCATATCTTTATAATCCACCGACATCTCGCCGGGGACGAAATCGTTGATGTTGCTCATCAGGTATCGCAGCGTATTGCGAATCTTCCGATAGGCATCCTGCAGGCGGCCTATGAGCTCATCGCTGCACCGCATATCTTCCTGATAGTTCACGCTGGAAACCCACAGCCGCAGGATGTCGGCACCGTACTTTTCAACTTCTTCCAGTGCGCTGACATAATTGCCTGCGGACTTGGACTGTTTCATCCCTTTATCATCAACCGTAAAACCGTGTGTCA
>JAGGWF010000118.1 GCA_021157685.1 Planctomycetota bacterium
ACTGGCTTTTTATGACAAGGCGATTCTGTTCGATCACGCGAGCGGCCAGTTTATTTTAATGGCGTTGGAATATCAGGGCCAACGCCAGACGATAGAGCAAAAACAGGCGACTCTGAAAAGCTGGATCGCCCAAGCCGAAACAATCCCCGCCCCGTCGTTCGCTTCGGCGGATATCGACGGTGTTTCGATGGACGCCTTTGACAGCAGTGTGTCGCAAACGCAGTACACTGAGGCACTCGCAAAGATAAAGCGGTACATCTATGACGGTGACACCTATCAGATCAATTTTTCACAGCGTTTTTCCACTGATTTTAGCGGTTGTCCGATTGATCTGTTCCACTGGCAGAACATTCACAATCCCAGCCCCTTTGCGGCGTATTTGGCATGGGGCGACAAGGCGGTGGTCAGTGCCTCGCCGGAGTTGTTTTTGGAAGTAGCAGGCCGGACGATTACCACCAGACCCATTAAAGGTACGCGACCGCGAAATCCTTTACTATCCGATCAATCGCCCGAAAACGCGAAATATTTTCACGATTTGGTCATCAGCGAAAAGGAGCAGGCGGAACTGGCGATGATTGTCGATCTGGAACGCAATGATCTGGCGCGAATTTGTCAGCCCGGTACGCGGTGTGTTTCCTGCGGCCGTCAGATCGAATCATTCCCCACGGTCTATCATGCCGTTGCGACGGTTCAGGGGCAATTGACTTTACCGCCACAACCGCAGCGCATCATCGAGATATTGAAGGCAACATTTCCCGGTGGTTCCATCACCGGCGCCCCGAAGATTCGTTCGATGGAGATCATCGACGAACTGGAGCCGACGGCACGAGGTGTTTATACCGGTTCGATTGGCTGGATCGGCTTGAATTTTAACCTGTGCTGGAACATTGCCATCCGTACGATTTTAGTTTCAGGACAAAAATCCTATATTCAAGCTGGCGGTGGGATTGTGGCCGATTCTGATCCCCACGCAGAGTGGCATGAAACAATAACCAAGGCCCGCGCATTGCTGGCGGGGATTGATGCGGTTAATGCTTAGAATTTAGGATTCGGTACATTCCTGAGCGGTCATTGTTTCGTATTCGCTGATGACCTCAAGGATTCGGTCCAGAATTTGGCGGCTTTCGGGGCTGGCCTCTAACCCAAGAAATTCGACACCGATCCTGAAGTGTCTGTTGTCCGATTGTTCTTCTGCGTATTTGACATGGGATTCAAGCAGCAGCGGCTTTTGATAGCTCATGGGTGTGAACTGTATTCCCAAAAGCTGACCAACCCTGAAATGCTCTTTATGTTCGATCTCAATTTCAAATCGCGCCCCGCAGGCCGAAAGGTTCAGTAAGCGTCCCTGCCAGTAATCTTCCTCCGGTTGGTTGTCCGAATCATCCAGGTAGCCGCGATGCCAGAATTGGACTTTGACCCTGATATCCGCTGGAACTGGTTGACGGTGATAGGCCCGCCGTTCAACGCGCTGGATTTTATCGGGGAAATGCAGCGAAATTTGACATCGCTGACCCTGTGATTCGGTCGCCTGAACAGTTGAATCGAACAGATATTTGAAATGTCCTAAATGGATACAGATTCCGATGGGCTGATCTTTTTTGAGATAGTCACAGGGGGTTTGGCAGTGAAAATCGATAAAATCATCTGAGTAGCTGCATACCTTTAGCTCAAGAAGCTTCCATTTTTCATCAACCCTGAAGCTGCCGATGACAGGTGTTTGTTCCTGATGGGCTTCCGACAGAACGGTTTTTATTTCGGAAGTGTTCAGTGTTTCTTTTTGAACCATGGCGATCGTCCTCGTGTTATGGTGTTCTTTCATAAAATGTAACAAATAAAGCAGTTATCCGCCGTTCTTTTCGATAAATCGGCACGATTCAACGGCTTCCTTGAGGTTTTTTGCTTTTTTGAACATCGAGAGTTGAAAAAAGGGGTGTCAACTCGTATGATCTGCGTCTTATGGATATTGAAAAAGTAAAACGCTATTCGTTGATCGAGGTGGTCCTGCTGGCGATTTTCATGCTCGGCTTGTTGACCGCGGGTCTGATCGTCAAACTTCGGGCTAGAATTGTCCCGTCCGATTTGATTTCCTTACCCGGTTCCGGATTGTCAGTATCCATGCCCACAGGTTCCGGCTGGGAACGAACGGCTGCGTGGCAATATGAGGAAGCTGAAAACAGCATGATGCTTATCGGCCAGTTTGGCGATCCCGGCCGCGGTGGTATGGCGGTTCGTTGGCGTTACCTTTTCAGTACACCGGCGGGCTCCGAACGCGAGTTGTTGGAACAGAAGGCCCGGAAAATTGGTGCGGCCATCCAAAGTTTTGACATGATCGGCAGCCAGGAGTGCCCGATGGTCTATGCGAGAATGCTGTTGCCCCAAACTCCACGCGAAGAGATCTATCTGGGGATCATGCGGTTAGATGCCAACCGCTCGGTCGAGCTTTTAGTGAGGTCGTATGGATTTGGCGGCTTTCATGGAGAAAATGTTTTGGAATCAGTGGCTGGAAGCATTCAGTATCACCCCCTGCAGGAATCAGCGGACGGCCGTGCGTTGATGGATGAGTTTTTGCAAACGCAGGCGAACCGTCTGGCCAGTCGCCCGTTGCCCGATGAGTCGTTTCTGATCAAAGATGCGACGGGGAAAAATTTGGGCTATTATCATGCCCGTCATTCAGTATCTAATGATAATGGACAGAGCCGTTTCAGAATGCAGATACGGCAGTTTGAATACAATGCCCTGGAATTGAAATCGGAGCTTTGGTTTGATCCTCTTGGGAAAGACACTCGTTGGAAAACAGACCTGATTATCCCCCAGGCAGGAAGACCCGTAGTTTATGAGATTGGGGCCGACGAAAGCGGGTCGCTTTCGGTAAAGTGTGATGCCGGAGAAATTAAGACATTCCCAGCCGATCAATTTTTCCTGCCGGAACCGCTTTTGAGCGAATTAGCGTATGTGTTTTTACAGAGTGAGTACAGCGGCGTCATTGTTGATGTGCTGGCCGCCAGAGGGCAGTTGGTGCCGGTTTACCTGACAAAGCTGTCGCCGGAAAAGGCCAAAGCGAAGTCCGAGGCGGTTGATGCGGTGGTTCGGATGGATTTTTTGTATCATCCGGATTCGTATGAAGAACTATTGTTTGATCGTTCGCAGAACCTGCTGGGCAGATTCGAGCAGCAGCCCGGCCGCAGACCACGGATTTGGGATACAGTTTCGACCAAAGCATTACAGCAGATTTTTCAGGAAGATTTTCATGGGAACGCGACCGTCTCGGTCGCACGATAGAGGAACCACGAATGAACACCAATAAAACACGAATTATTTATTAGGGTCCACAGATGACACAGATTTACACAGATTTTTTAGACGGGATTTACAAGGTAGATAAAAAAACTAAACGCTAAAAGCGCAAGAAAAATATATACAATACCGGTTTCCGGTCACAGTTTTCAGAGTGTTGCCGATTACTTCATTTTTAAGGAAATCCGTGTTAATCCGCGAAATCCTGCGGTTAAAAAACTAAAATTAGTGTGTATTCGTGATCTTTGGTGTAAACAGCTATAATTTTTTGAATGGAGAATAGAGATGTCAGATAATAAATATGATTGTATCATTATCGGTGCCGGCCCGGCTGGACTGGGTGCGGGTCTTTACGCGGCTCGTGATCGTCAAAAAACATTGTTGCTGGAAAAGTTTTATCCCGGCGGCCAGATCAACACCACCGACCGCATTGAGAACTATCCGGGCTTTGAGAATATTGCCGGTCCGGATATGGTTATGAAGCTTACTGCTCAGGTAAAACACTTTGGCGGTGAGATCAAAACCAGTGCCGAGGTTAAGAAACTGAATCGCAGAGACGATGGCCTGATCGAGATTTCGACTTCAAAAGAGACTTTTGTGGGCAAGGTGGTTATTTTGACGCCGGGCAGTTCCTATCGGCCGTTGGGGATTCCGGGTGAAGAGGAGTTCCGTCAGGCCGGTACGGGGGTCAGCTATTGCGGCACTTGTGATGCGCCGTTTTTTAAGGATAAGGTCGTTGTGGCCGTCGGCGGGGGTAATACGGCTGTTGAGGACACGCTGCACCTGGCCAAATTTGCTAAAAAGGTTTATATGGTGCATCGGCGACAGGAGTTTCGCGCCACGCCGGTGCTTGTGGATGAATTAATGGAGACGGTCAACACC
>JAGGWF010000096.1 GCA_021157685.1 Planctomycetota bacterium
CCATCCTGGCGTTGATGGTGATGCTTGTGTTGTTGCTATCCATGAGCAGTCTGGCTCTGATCCGGGTGGGTACCGAGGCCCGTCTTCGGACTGTCAAAAGCGACTTACAGACGGCGGCCCGCTTTGCAGCGGATGCCGGTATCGAACGGGCACTTTATCTGATGAATGAGCAACTGACCGCCGGAACCTGGACACTGGACGATGTTCCCATATTCACTGCACAGCCCTTAACCGCTGCCAATGCTGATTATACGGTTACATTTACGGGCAACTTATCATCCGGATACCAGGTTACATCAGTCGGTCACAGCAATAACCAGACGAAAACGGTGCTTGCGACCATTGCTTTAACCAGCCCGATTGCGAAAGATTTTGCTATTTTCGCAAAGGATAGCATTGACTTAAAAAACGGTTCAATAGTGGATGGGTTCAATTCCGATGATCCCGGAGACACGGATGTTCCGGCCAAGATCGGATCGCTGAGCACAAACAACGGAGCGATTAACCTCGACAACAATGTTACGGTTAATGGGGATGTTTACATTGCCCCCGGCGGTGATCCGGATGTGGTGGTTGACGTTCACAGCAGTGCCGACATTGTGGGGGATATTTTCTTTCTGCCGTCATACTACTCTCTGCCGACAATCAGCTCGCCCGATTATACGGCGTCTCAAGGATCCATTGCTGGCACGGATATTACATTGTACTCTGCTGACAGCGGGAAATATTCCGATATTAATATTGCCACTAACGGAACCTTGTCGATCAACGGTGATCTGACACTGTATATAACCGGGGATATTATCCTAAAAAACAACGCGGAAATAGAAGTCGAAAATAATTCCACCCTGATACTCTATTTCGATGGGGATATCGAGGCCAAGAATTCATCCGGGCTTAATAACCAAACCGAAATCCCGGCCAACCTTGTTATCTACGGTACGGGTACCAGCCAAAAAATCGACATCAAGAACTCTGGAGATATCTACGCGGTCATTTACGCCCCGAATGCGGATATGACCGTCCATAACAGCGTTGATGTGTATGGCTCATTTATTGTGGGCGACATGGAGCTAAAGAATGGCGGGAATATCTACTACGACAAAGCACTCAAACAAGTGAGTGTTGATGATGAGTTGGTGCAGTTTTCGATTACACATTGGGAAGAGATTTAAGAGAAAAGGCGAAGAGCGATATGAATATGACACAAAAACATAAAAGCAGATCACACGGCTTTACTCTGGTAGAATGCATGGTGGTTATGCTGATACTGATGGTTACATTCGGTGGGATCATGAGTTTTCGCTATTACACTGTTCTTAGTACCGAACGGGCGGAAACACAGCTTCTGGCGGCACGGGCTGCGATTGTAATCTCAGAGGCCTGGCGCGGGCAAAAGGGCGCGGATGATTTCGATCCAACACAACAGAGCTTTGATGATCATTTCCTGGTCCAGTCCGGCAGCGTATCCACTTTCTCGGAAGCAGCCGGACCCGGCTATCTGCATTTGGGAAACTATCAGATCCAGGTCGAGGGGCGTCGGTTTAATGCCACCTTGGTGTATGAAAACTCTGCGGCCATACAAAATGTACGCATTTTGCATGTTGTACTGGCGTGGCAGGACGGAAAGCGGTTGCGGCAAACATTTCACCTGTCAACCTTAACCCAAACATAGTCAAACAAGCGGGGCTATTATGAAACGAATACGATGTTATTTTGGATTTACGATCACGGAGCTGATTTTAGCGATCGCGATCAGCTCGATACTCATCCTGACCATGGGTGTTGTCATGGTGGACACGCAGCGGGGATGGATGGATTCTTATGCCAAGGTTCATGGCGGTGCTGTCACCGATGCGGCGGTCGCCAAAACGGCGTTCGACAAAGTGGTTCGTAAAGCATCCCGATCTCTTTATCTTTTTGACGCGGACGATGATATTACGGTCTATTATTACGATAACTGGCTGACATCAACCAACCCGGATCGGTCCGCACGATTTTATCGCTCCATTGATAATCCATCCGAGATGTATCTTCAGCATTCAGATATTGAGACCGGAGAGGTTCTCGCAGAGATTCTGCTGGCAACTAATGTCGCCGATCTGGAGTTTAAGCCGAACAGCGGCGGCCTCGAAATGAAGCTGGCACTGGATGACGGCCACGAAGAAACGACCGTTATAACGACGGCGCTTTTACATAATGAGTAGTTAAGTGACATCGCGGCACCGACGATATGAGTGGGGAATGGACTACGAAGACAGTGGGTCCGATAAGCAAGGATTAAAATGAATAAAAAGCAGAAAAAGCGGTTATCGAGCAGGAAATCAGGATCCGTGCTGGTTCTGGCTCTGTTAATTGTATTGATCAGCTTTATTACCGGAACCGGATTGCTGGCTCTGGGTACGCAATCCCGTGTTTCATCGATCAATCAGGTACAGGATATGATGTCTCGTTCTGCCGCCGATGCCGGTCTGGAAAGAGCGGTCCAGGAAATCAATAATGCGGTTCTGGCTAAAACATGGTCCGATAGTGTTCTGCCAACGGCCAGCGATGCCGACCTCCCTTATTCGGAGTCTGTCTATTCGGTCAAGACCGAATATGACGCGACAGACGGTTACACCATCGCCTCAGTTGGAACGAACAAAAACCGCACCCATACCGTCAATGCAACGCTGGGGCTAAGAGGTTTGTTTGAAAACGCAATCCAGTGTCGTGACAGCATTATTCTCAAATCCGGAACAGTTGTCGGAACCATTGATTCAACTATTTCTCTGGATCCGGACGATTGTGACGATAAAGCAATTATCGGAACCAACAGTGTCGAGTCGGATAAGGTCATTCTGAATTCGGGCGTAGTTGTCGAGGGCGATGTGGTGGTCGGCGTCGGCGGCGATATCGCTACCGTTATCAAGGATCTCGGCGCTACAACGGATGACCAATATGCCATGAGTACCTTGGTAGAGTTTCCCGAAGTTTTGCCGCCGTCGATATTTGGGCCGGATTCATCTATTTCGATTAAGACGGGCGAAATGACAATCGGCCCCGGCGGAGATTTTCCGGCTGTGGGACGATTTTCAGACATTTCAATGAAAAGCGGGACGACTTTGCGAGTAATCGGAGACTGTATATTATACATTACCGGCGATGTGGGAATGGGACAAAGCAGTGAGATTATTCTGGACAGTTCCAAAAATGCGAAATTGACCATCTATCTGGACGGCGACTGGGATTCAAATAACAACTCAGGAATTAATAATCAAACAGAACTCCCTTCCACCTTTAAGTTGTATGGGACGGGCCCGATGGGACAAAAAATAGACATCAAGGCAAAAGGTGAGTTTTACGGTGTGATCTACGCCCCGGATGCCGACTTAACGATGTATTCGGGCGGGGATATTTTCGGGTCCTTTGTAACCAATACCTTTGAATTAAAAAATCCGGCAAGCTTTCTGTACGATGTCTCTTTGAGAACGATTTCGGTCTTTGACGAGGGCGCACGATTTGTCATTAACCGCTGGAGTGAACAATAGGATAACTATACGATGCTAAATATATTAAACCGACAAAAGATTGAATTGGCCGGGCTGGATATCGGAAGTTCAGCAGTCAAACTGGTTCGTCTAAACAAGAGCGATGACGGTTATGCACTCATCGCTGCTGCTTCCGAATCAATCGTTCCATGTCCGGATGATGAAAAACAGCAGCGTCAAAATTGTATTGATGCGATCAAAACCTGCCTGCAAAAGGCCAAGTTAAAAAATGGAAACCTCGTGTGCGGAATTTCGGGGCCGGAAGTTGTGGTTCGGGGATTTACCTTCCCGCCGCTTCCTGAAGAGGCCGTCGAGCAGGCGATTCGGATGGAAGCGCAACAGGTTTGCCCGCTGGACATGAAGCACAGTGTCCTGGATTTTCAGCTTATCGAAACGGCGTCTCCGGCATCGACTGATGGCGCCGCAAAAGCAACCACCCGGCAGGGCGTTATGACAGTGGGAACCGAAAATGCTATCCGTGAGCAAACGGAACTGATAACTCGGGCCGGAGCAAAACCGGCGATGGTGGATGTCAATGCGTTGGCGCTGCTGAATTGTCTCAATGAGTTGGGGGTGCCGAACGCGCAAGAGACCATCGCCATAATCGACATTGGCAATACACTGACCAATGTGGTTATTTATGGTGTTGACGGTCTTCCCTTTGTTCGAGATATTAATATCGCCGGCAAGCACATTATTGGCGAAATCAGCCGCCAGACGGAGCTTTCAGAAGACCAAATCCGGCAGACATTGGCACAAAAACAATCTCCCGGGCCACTGGACAGTAATCTGCTGCTGGCGATGAACAATGCGATTGGGCCGTTGGTTAATGCGATCAATGAAACCTTGAGGTTTTATTCGTTTCAGGAAAAAACATCCGGTGTTGACCGTATCTTTTTATGCGGCGGTTTCGCGTTAGTTGATGCGTTCGTGGAATTCTTAACAGACGCCGTGTCCACTCCGGTCGCTCTGCTGAATCCGTTTTCAACAATTCTGTATGACCCCAACGCCAGCGGAAACGAAACGCTGGCAAAAGACGGCCCGGCCTTTGCCGTTGCCACAGGTCTTGCGATGAGGACACTATAGCTATGTTTTCAATTGACTTACTCAAAGGAAAAGGATTGCCCGAAACGATCGATTTGAAACGGTCGGCCCTAAAGGCATTGCCGATATTGATTCCGGTGCTGGCCGTAACGCTTTTTGCCTCAGCGTATCAACACGACAGAGCGTTATTACGGGATCAGCGACAGATTCTAAGCAGTAACCAGCAACAGCTTGCGCTCCATACGGAAGACATTGCTGAATACAACAAAATCAATTCAAAGATCAAAGGCATGCAAAAATGCCTCAACGATATTTCCAAGGCAATGACCTATCGCGTCCAGGTCTCCGAGGTTTTTGTGGAGTTGTCACAGGCGCTGCCGGAAAACATTTTTGTTTACGAGATAAATCTGGACCGCAAATCCGTTCAGGAAAAGATTCAGAATCCGGATTCCGGCGAAGTAACGCAGCGGTTAGTGGTTCGCAGAAAGCTGAACCTGGTTTTGTGCGGATACGATGCAGACCGAAGCGATACGGCGGTTCAGGAGTATGTGAATGCCCTTAAGCAATCGCCATTGCTGGCCAAAATCTTTCTTGAGATCAAACCCTCTGCACGCCAGCAGGGCGAAGTGGAGGGTCGGCCCGCGATCTACTATGAAATTGAATGTATACTTCGAGAACAGAGCGAATGATGAAATCAAAAATAAAACTCAGTCGATACACAATCGCCACGGCCACTGTATGGGCCGTTTCAGCGGTCGTCCTTGGCGGCGGCTATTTCCTGCTCCATCTGCCGCAGAAAACCGAGCTTCTTCAGGTCAATAACCAATATGCTGAAAGCCAAACAGCGCTGGAGCAGGCACAATTGGCCGCCTGCGACAAGACCAAGTCGAAACAAAAGCAGCGAAGTGAAGAAGTCAGTCAACTCATATCCAGCTTCTCAACACAGCAGGATACGGTGACCGAATTGGTGTTTGAGATTGGCCGGATTGCCAATGAGTTACGGCTCTCGGAGTTTTCAAGCAAAAACCAAAAACAGAAGAACTATTCGACCGTCGGTAAAAGCAAACTCGTATCCGAGATCTGGTTAGATGTGGATTTTCAGGCGACCTTTGCACAGTTTGCACAGTTTGTGAATCGGCTTGAATGCCACAGCCCCGTTGTCTTTGTCGAGGAAGTTTCTTTTCGGCGGGGATCACAAGATGGCAAGGGCCACAAAGCATCATTGCAATTGTCCTTTTTGGCAGAGACGAGAGCGAAAAATAAAAAGGTTGCTGCAGCAACACATTGATTTGGCCACTGCGTCAGGAAGTCGTTGCGGATAAAAAGACAGGAAAAAACAGACAGTGAGAACCATTGCGATTACAAATCTGAAAGGCGGATGCGGCAAGACCACCACCTCGGTGAATCTGGCGGCGGCGCTGGCCCTCAAGGGCTATCGCACGCTTTTGGTCGATCTGGACCCGCAGGGCCATGCGACGCTTGGTTTCGGGATTATACCCGAAAACCAAAAGCACACCATCTATAATGTGATCGTCAACCCAAAACTCCCCTTGCAGAAAGCGTTGGTCCAGACCAACATCTCCAAACTGATACTGGCACCAAGCAATGTGCTGCTCTCCGGCGCCGAGGCCGCTCTAATGGGCATGAAAGATCGCGAACATGTCCTGTTAAATCGTCTGCAACGGTACGAACGATATTTCGACTACTGCATCATTGATTGTTCGCCATCGCTGAGTTTGCTGACACTAAACGCTCTGGACGCGGCTACCGAGGTCATCATCCCGATGCAAACGCATTACTATTCAATTGAAGGTCTCAAGCAGGTCATGGAAACATTGGGGGTTGTCCAAAAACGGTTTAATCCGTTGTTGGAGATTCGGGGTATTCTGCTGACCTTGGCCGAACAAGGAACGGTTCTGTGCAAGGATGTCGAAAAGCAGATGCGAGACTATTTTGGCGAGTTAGTATTAAAGACAGTGATTCATCGGAATATCCGATTGGCCGAGGCCCCTAGCGCCGGCGAATCGATACTGACCTTTGATGAGAATAATTCAGGTGCAAAAGAATATATGCAATTAGCGGAAGAGATTTGCTATGAGAAAATCCGGCTTACACAAACAGATTTCGTCCATATTTGATGGTGTTACTGTGCCGCAGAACGGTACTCTGACGGAAGATGCCGAGTTGTCTGACGAACAGATGCCGTCGCAGACACAGGACGCTCCCGAATCGGATACCCGGCAGGAGACGACTGCACCGCGGACCTCCAGGTCCTCGCTGGTTCAACGGATGACCGCTGCTGATCCGTCAGATTTGTCGGAGTGTGATCCTGTGCCAGTGGTACAAGTTGGACGGCCAATGCCGCTGTCAAAATCCAAAGCGATGTCCAAGTCGGCCATGGGGCCGGGGTTCGCAACACAGGTGAAAAAGGCGGTTTTCGGATCACGAAACGCGTCGCTCGACCCGCGTCAGAAAAAGACGGCTATGCTGGTAGGCATTCTTTCGTTGGTATTCAGCGTAGTCATGTTTGTCTCGCTGGGCGGTGTTGGAGGAACGCAGGCCGCCGCCGCAGAGGCTGGAAGTGATGATCAAGCAACTCAAAGCCAGGTAACAAAAAGAACTGCGCAGAACTGGAAAAGCCCGGACCCCCTGCCGCAGGATTTTCGTAACGCAACGACACCCATTGCCAAATTGGCCGCTGGGCAGCAGACCGGCGATTCGGCTGCGGACTCCGGTGAGCTGATTGTCAGGGGGATTGTATTCAGCAAAAATAAACCTTCGGCGATTATTAATGACCAGATATTAGCCGAGGGCCAAAGCTTTAACGGAGTCAAACTCGTTAAGATCACCAAAGAAACTGTTGAATTTGAAGCCAATGGAAAACGCTGGACTCAATCTGTTCAGCGCTAATATTGAATAAACTGCGATATGGATAATAACCGAAAGGACAAGACAATGAAAACGACAGGAGCTCCGAAAGTGGCCGTCCGATATAGTGTGGTATTTGTATTGATGGCGGTGTCCTGGATACCGGCAGCGGAAGAGGTCATTAAGCCGGAACTGCTCAGCCCCGTGCAGCAGCGCATGCAGCAGGAAATCAGTCTGGATTTCAAGGACACGCTCATCGACGATGTATTGATGATTATGGCTAAGCAGGCCGATGTGGACATTATTAAAAGCCCGAAAGTCATAGGAACCGTTACCGCAACGCTGACCGATGTTCCGCTGGCCGAGGCCCTGACGAGTATTCTTGAGGCGCACGGCTATGCGTATGTTACGACGGATAATATCATCCGTGTGGTTCCCAAAGACGACATTTTTGATGTTCGTGAAAAGCTCGTCAGCCGTGTATTCCGTATAACCTACGCAAATGTCAAGGATGTCGAGAGTGCCCTGAGGCAGTTTATTTCTGACCGGGGCGCGATTTCCTCCAATCCCGGCACGAGCAATATCATTGTCACCGACACCGAGAGCAAGGTCAAGGCGATCAATTCCTTTATTGAAGAGATCGATCGTGTGACTCCGCAGATCCTCGTCGAGGCGCAGATTTATGATGTAACCTCAACTGACAATTTGGACCTGGGCGTCAAGTGGCAGGCCGGAACTCCGACCGACTTTGGCCAACCGGGAACAAACCAGACTTGGGGTAATGATTTCGGTACGGTGGGCAATATCATCGGCGGCGTTACGGATACAGCAATCGGCAGCGCATTTAATTCCGGGATCAAAAAAGCGGACACCAGTGGTTTGTTGCGTCTTGGCGTCTTAAATGACAGTATCCATGTGGATACGGCCCTGTTCGCCGCACAGGATGATGTGCGTGCCAAACTGCTGGCCAATCCGCGCGTTTTGGTGCTGGATAATGAGCAGGCAGAGATCAAGATTGTTGAAGAAATCCCCTACCAGGAATTGACTGAAAGCAGTGACGGTGGAAGCATCGGGACCACAGAGTTTCGTGATGTGGGTGTTGAGCTTCGGGTCACGCCGCACCTGACGCGGGAAGGACTGATTCATTTGCAACTCAATCCCAAGTTCAGCACGATTACGGGGAGTGTTAATATTGTCAGCGGCGGGGACAACATCCCCCAGCCGGTTGTCGCCACGCGTGAGACGGTTACCACGGCGCTGATCAAAAATGGACAGACCGTGGTTATTGGCGGCCTGAAAAAACAGGACAAGATACAGGAAACCAGCAAGATACCGTTGCTGGGCGATCTGCCGCTGTTAGGGGCACTGTTCAGGTTTGAAGGCGAAAGCACCGTCAACAGCGAGTTAGTCGTGTTCATTACGCCGCATGTGATTGAACAGCCAACACTGTCCGACGAAGAGCAACGCTATCTGGCGGATTCTGTTTATGTCAGCCCTTCGCTTCCGGAAACAAGATTGGGTAACGGCGAAGAATAATTTTAAGCTATTATGAGAATCCAAAGGCCGACGCTTTTTCCGAATCGTCGGCCTTTTTTGTTTCTACTCGTTTGTTGGTTTTGATACCAGCCCATCGACATCGCATAGCCCACCAGCCGCACAGCCGATATTTCGGGGAAGTTAGTTTCCAGCAGATTTTTTCGCGGAAAAGTGTCTGGCTTTCACCAGACAGGTCTCAATGCAAACACCACAGGAAAAACAATCGGACACCGGCTTCATCATTACCATGAACATTGCCAGTGGCATAGGAAGTCTGAATTTGTCCTGCATCATTTAGCCCCACCAACCCTCCCACATATTGACCATTGCTGCTCACAGCGCAACTTGAATGACAAGATTCGATCCTGCCAACTGGCATCAGCGCCAACCAAACCACCAGTATCATATCTTGTACCTGTAAGCGGAAGAAATATTTTCCGGAACCGGAAACACTGCTGGCTGAAAACTTCCATATTCAAGCCGCCTGAAAACGGAAAAACTCAATCGGGAGCAGTATAAATCATAAATGCAAGCGTTAGAATCTCTTACATATCCAAAAACGCCGCCGATACAGAAACCTGTACCGACGGCGCATCTTACCATATTCCGAAAATCTGTCAAACCGTTATCTCTGCGACGACACCCCAAGAAACTTGTCTAAATA
>JAGGWF010000137.1 GCA_021157685.1 Planctomycetota bacterium
CAAACAACCAAGCAAAGAAACTTTTCTTTGCTTTTTGGGGTAAAACGCACTTTCCGGTTTTCTTATCGAGCAGTGTAACTTCCAGAGTCGGAGCGATGGCGTCGGAGTTTGTGTCATTGATGACCGCCGCGTTCACCCGCAGCGTTGCATTCCTGTATTCTGCGTCGAGATCCGTATTGACGAAGAAGTCGCGAATATGGACCTTTGGAGTCGCATAAATGAAAACATCTCGAAAGATGCCGCTTAAACGCCAGAAGTCCTGACATTCCAGATAGGAACCATCGCTGTAGCGATAGACTTCTGCGGCGAGGGTGTTTTTACCCTTTTTCAGATATTGGGTGATATTAAACTCCGCAGGGGTTCGGCTGTCCTGGCTGTAGCCGACTTTTTCTCCATTGATCCACAGATAAAAAGCCGAATTCACCCCGTCAAAAACGATAAAGGTTTCTTTGTCTTTCCATACGGATGGAACTGAAAAATCCATGCGATACGAACCGATGGGATTGCGAAGTTCATAGGCGGTGAAATTTTTCGGCGGCTCGCCCATTACATAAGGCGGGTTCTTTTTGAAAGAGTATGGCTGATTGCAATAAATCGGGACGCCGTACCCCTCCATTTGCCAGTTAGAAGGAACCTTAATATCGTCCCATTGGCTCACATCAAAATCGGTTTTGTAGAAGTCCGCCGGACGGCTGTCGGGGTCCGGCGCCCAATGGAATTTCCATTGACCGTTCATGGATTTATACCATTTCGAATCATCGCGGTCTGCCTTGACCGCTTTGCCCTCGCTGGCATAGGGCATGAGTGTGCAGTGAGGTGCTTTTTTGTTAATGCCGATGATGTTTTGATTTTCCCAGTCCGGGACGGCCTTAGCCAGAGTTATTGAAGAAGTCACCACGATAGCTCCCAATGCCAGTAAAGTGAAGACAGCGATTAGTTTTCTTTGTGCCATTTGTTATCTCCTGAGATTTCATGCTCTGCGGTATCTATACGAACACAAAAATTATATTCGGCAACAGGACAATTGCAAGCAAAGACTTGATGGATATAACAAACAGTATCTATAGGGGTCGAGAACGGTTCTTAGGTGCTCTTTAATGCATCTTCGAAACTCTTCATGTCATTGGCCCATTTTTGGGCTTCCAGCAGGTCGATCTCGTCGCTCTTGACCAGGGTTGCCAAGTGCCGTTCCATTGTAATCATCCGTTCGTCCGGCTGATCCTTGGTCTTGACCTGCATCTGCGAATACATCTGTTCGATTTTTCCCTTGCGGATCAGGTTGGCCAGCGCGTAGTTGCTGTTGAGGATCTCCATCGCGACGACCCGGCCGGTACCGCTTTTGCGGGGGATCAGTTTTTGGCAGATAATATACCGCAATCCCAGCGACAGTTGATTGCGGATCTCGTCCTGTTTCTGGGACGGGAAAAAATCTAGGATTCGTGTGATACTGCCGACGACATCGCGTGTGTGCAGGGTGGAAAAGACCAAATGCCCGGTCTCGGCGGCGGTCAGGGTCAGGGCGACGGTTTCGGCGTCGCGCATCTCACCGACAAAGATAATGTCTGGATCCTCACGCATCATTGAACGCAGACCGTGCGAGAAAGTATCCACATCGCGGCCGACTTCACGTTGCGAGATCACACAGTTTTTCTGGGTAAAGATGTATTCGATTGGGTCTTCCAGCGTAATGATCCGGCAGGCGCGGTTTTCATTGATTCGGTCGATCAGCGAGGCGATGGTCGTACTTTTTCCGGCTCCGGTGATCCCGGTAAACAGCACCAATCCGTGCTTGCGGCGGACGATGTCCTGCCAGGCGGAATTGGGAAAGCCGATCTTTTCCGACGCGGGGATATCGGTACCCAGTGCCCGAACCGCTGCGGCCAGCCCGTCATTGTCAATAAACGCGTTAATGCGAAACTGGAGCGAGCCGTATTTATGCGAGCAGTCCACTGCCATATCCCGTCGGAGTGACTCCACATTCTTCGGCCCCAGCAGGGGATAGATCAGCTTTTCGGCGATTTCCCGCGTTACCGTTCCGCCCTTGAGCCGGACCAGTTCGCCGTCGATGCGGTAGGCCGGCTGGGTACCGATCTTGATATGCAGGTCCGAGACACGCATGGCTCCCATCTTTTCGAAATAGGCCAGCATATCGGTCATGCTCAGGTGTGCCCCCTCGCCGGCGGGGTAGATTTTTTCGTCGATGTTATATGTCTGTTCCATTTGTGACCCCTGTTCAAAGTTTTCTCAAAAAAAACATAATCACCATACAGGCTAACTGCATTCTATCCCTTTACCCCCCAAAAAGAAAGCTGTTTCGAATTGTTTTTTGACAGCGTCTGTCCTGAGTGGTGTTGAGTGGGTGGGCGATAGCGGAATAGGTAATTGGCAGTTTGGGATTGAGACGTAAAAATCCTTGCATCCCATCTGATATTATTGATAATAAAGTTTAGTATAAACCCGGATTTCCCAGATAAAGAAAAGTAGAAAGGTCATGGCTATGAGTAAAAAGCACTTTGTTCTTGTTATGAGATGCGTATTGCTGGCGTCGTTGTGTTTGAGCTACCATTGTTTTGCTGAGACGGAGATGATGTGGTTTGATGCGAACGAACTTCGAGTTGATGGCCGAGGGTGGGAGCATACGCCTACACCTTTCTGCCGTCTTCCTGAAACCGTCAAAGATGATGTACCTGCCAGTGTTTGGGGGCTGAGTCATGACTCTGCCGGGCTAATTGTTCATTTCAACACGAATGCCTCTGATATTGCTTTCCGGTGGACCCTTACTGACGGTAAACTGGAGATGCCGCACATGCCTGCCACGGGCGTCAGTGGAATCGATTTGTACCGCCAATCAGATGAGGGGGTGTGGTGTTTTTCGCATAACGGAAGGCCGACTGCCAGCGAAAACGAGATGGCGGTCAGGATTAGCAATCCAGGGAGCAAACTACACGAATATAAACTCTATCTACCGCTATACAATGGCATCAAGTCGTTAGAGATTGGCGTTTCCAAGGGTGCTGTGTTTAGCCAGCCGCCGGTTTCTAAAAAGAAGCCGATCGTATATTATGGTACCTCAATTGCCCAGGGAGGATGCGCATCGCGTCCGGGGATGGCTTTTACCGCTATGCTCGACAGGATGCTTGATCGACCGATCATCAATCTTGGCTTCAGCGGTTCAGGGAAGATGGAGCCGATTATGGGCCAAACCATCGCTGAGATTGATGCCGAAGTGTTTGTTATTGACTGTATTTGGAATGTGTGGCCAGAGAAAGATGAGCTCATAGAGGAACGAACTACCGGGCTTATCAAGGCAATCCGGGACAGACATCCTGATACTCCGATTCTTTTTGTTGGGCAGTCTCATATTAGCCGTTCCCATCCAACAGTGGCGACGAAGGCATTATTAAAGGCCTTTGAAGAAAGTGTTGATGCGGGTGTTCAGGGGCTATATTTCCTTGGAGGCGATGACCTTGTGGGAAAGGATCAAGACGGTACCGTTGATGGATGTCATCCAAATGATCTGGGGATGAGACGGCATGCGGATGTATTGGCGCCGGCCATACAGAAGCTTGAGGAAAAGGATCGGAAAACGATGTCGACGAAGGAGGCGGTGCTTTTTGTGGGGTCGTCGAGTATTCAGAGGTGGGATTTGTCGGGGTCTTTTCCGGACTTGGATGTGATTAACCGAGGGCTTGGCGGATCGCAGATTGTCGATACGAATAAATTCATAAAACGCATTGTGATGGTGTATGCGCCGAAGATCGTGGTGTTCTATGCGGGGGATAACGACATTGCGGCGGGAAAGTCTCCGGAGAGAGTATTTGAGGATTACAAGATTTTTGTGCATTTGTTACGCGAAGAATTTCCGGGGACGCCCGTGGTTTATATCGCGATTAAGCCGAGCATCAGCCGCTGGAAACTGGTGGGAAAGATGCGAGAGGCAAATGGTTTGATACGGGAATATATCGAAAAGGATGAGCGGATGGCGTTTGCGGATGTTGATACACCGATGATAGGGGCAGATGGGAAGCCGCGAAAAAAGCTATTCCTTGATGATGGGTTGCACTTGAATGTTAATGGGTACAAGGTGTGGACGGGTGTAGTCCGGCCTTTGCTGGATAAGTATGGCGCGCGGCCGAGTGGGATATAGAAGGTGGTGACCTGTCAGTTTCCGGTGTCAGCGGATATTGGGGCTAATGGGGAATGGATTAGGGGGCAGATGCGGGAAGCGGATGAGAAGGGCGCGGATTTAGTGCATTTTTCCAAGTGTGTGCTGTCCGGGTATGCAGGGGTGGATTATATGACGATGGCAGAGTTTGACTGGAAGAAGTAGCGTGGGGAGATGAAATTGATTTTAATCTGAACTTTCTACAAAAGCTATAGACAATGCCGTTTCCGCAACTGATAAAATGGCATTCTCGATTTTGTTAAATTGCCGGAGGATTTTTCACGTTTTCACTTTTACTCCCCCTTCCACAAGATTTTTCAAGTTGATGGAAATCAATGTGATTAAAATCGAAGAGCATGGTTTTGTCGTTTTTTTTAAGTTGACAGGTATTTGGTGTGCTGATACGATAATGGGATGATAATTTTCAGGAGGTATTTACATAAAAAGATGGCGCTAAGACATAGCTGCATTCTGTTTTTGTTTGTAATAACACTCTCAATATTCTCGGGATGCAAAGGGGAGAAAAATGCTATGGGCATATCTAAATCAGATTATGGAACAACACAAGCCGGTCGGCAGGTTGATCTCTACACTCTTACGAATGCCAATGGTCTGGTGGTGAAGATCACTAATTATGGCGGAACTATTACTGAGTTGTGGGTGCCGGATCGGAGTGGTGTGATGGCCGATGTTGTACTTGGATTTGATAAACTTTCCGATTACGAAGAAAAAAGTCCCTATTTTGGCTGTCTCGTTGGCCGTTATGGCAATCGTATCGCAAAAGGCAGCTTTGTTCTGGATGGTGTAACATATAATAAGCTTGCGATCAACAACGGCGAAAATCATCTGCACGGTGGCCTGAAGGGATTTGACAAGCAGGTCTGGGATGCTGAACCGTTTGAAACAGCTGATAGTGTCGGGCTGAAACTGCATTACATCAGCTCTGATATGGAAGAAGGTTATCCCGGCAATCTGGATGTGACGGTTACTTATACCCTGACCAATTCTGATGAGTTGAAAATTGACTATTTAGCAACGACGGATAAACCCACGGTTTGCAATCTGACCAATCACAGTTACTTCAATCTGGCCGGTCAGGGTTCGGGGAATAATTATGATCACGAATTGATGTTAAACGCAGATGCCTTTACGCCCATCGACGAGGGGTTGATCTCCATTGGCAAGATTCGTCCGGTTAAAGGAACCCCAATGGATTTCACCCAACTGACACCGATTGGTAAGCACATTGATGACGACGATGAACAAGTTAAATACGGTGGGGGATTCGACCACAACTGGGTGTTGAATAAGACGGGTAATGAACTGTCTCTTGCCGCGCGCGTCTATGAACCCAAAACCGGTCGCATTATGGAAGTGCATACGACCGAACCGGGTATACAGTTTTATTCAGGGAACTTTCTGGATGGCTCTTTTGCCGGCAAGGAAGCGAAAGTTTATGAGTATCGGTATGCGTTTTGTCTGGAAACACAGCACTACCCCGACTCGCCGAATCAGCCGGATTTTCCGTCAATAGTGCTTCGCCCTGGTGAAACATATAAAACGACAACCATTTACAAGTTTTCGGCGAAGTAGTATCACAGCAAACAAAAAAAGGTCCGCGAGATTGCTCTTGCGGGCCTTATCTTTTTTGCCTACGGCCTACTGGCTTCTGCCTCAGTTAATCTCTTTTTCGATCCAACCGAGCAGTTCAGCCAAATCGTCCTTCGTTACATCACCCATGTGTGCGATACGGAAGGTTTCGTTTTTCAGCTTGCCGTAGCCGTTGCCGAAGACGATGTTGTGCTTTTCCTGCAGGGCCTTGTTGACCGTTGCCACATCAATGCCGCGGGTATTCTTAAACGCCGTCAGCGTATTGGATTCATAGCGTGGTTGCGCAAACAGTTCAAAACCCTGTTCTTGGCCCCATGCTCGAACATAGTCGGCCAATGCTTCATGACGCTTCCACACATTTTCCATGCCCTCTTCCAGCAGCATATTACACTTGTAATGCAGTGCCATAATATGCGGTACCGACGGCGTCGTCGGAGTCTGGTTCTTGGCTTCGGTTTTGGCGAATTCCTGGAAGTCGAAGTAGTAGCCGCGTTCGGGAACACTGGCACTCTTTTCGATGGCCCGGTTGCTCACCGCCGCGACGGCAAATCCCGGCGGAATCGCAAACGCCTTTTGCACAGACGCAAATGCTACATCCCAGCCCAACTCGTCAAAATGCAGAGGCAGACCCACGACACCGCTGACCACATCGACAAATACCAGCACATCGGGATGCTTTTCCTTCATCATCTTGCTGATCTCATACACCGGATTGGTCACGCCGGTACTGGTTTCGTTATACACCAGCGTCAGGATCGGATACTTGCCGGTGGCCATCTTTTCATCGATCATCTCTGCGGTGAATGCCTGTCCCCATTCAATCTTGAATTCCTCGACCTGCCGTCCGCATGCTTTGGCCACGGTGGCGAACTTGTCACTGAACGCACCACACATCGTACACAGGACCGTTTCATCCTTTTGCACACAGTTGCGGATACTGGCTTCCCAGATACCAGAGGCCGATGAGGTACTCAAAAAGATGTGTTGATTGGTATATAAAACTTTCTTGAGCATCTTGGCCACTTCACCGTGAAGCTGGGAGTATTCTTTCAAACGATGTCCCAGCGTCGGAAGCGCCATTTGCTGCAAGATTTCCGGTAATACATGTACCGGACCCGGGATAAACAATTTCGGCGGGTTTTTCCAGTTGGTCATTTCAAACTCTCCTGTTCTATTTAAAGGTTTACATTTAAAGTAGCTCAAGCGTCCCCGCTTGAGAATAATTCAGTACCCCGACCTCCGACCTCGTCGGGTTTCCTTTTTAAAATCAATTAGTGTCCATTCGTGGTTCCCCTACGGAGCACGAACTACGAATTCATTATCGGCTCAATGTTCAACTTCCGGACGGTTAGTCCGGAGAAGATTTTTGGATAGAAAAAGGTCGATTTCTGCGGCATCTTTTCGCCCGTCGCCGCGATGGCCTGCACCTGTTCGATGCGGGTACTGTTCATAAAGAACACCCCTTGGCTTTTGCCGGAATCAACCTTGGCAATGGACTGATCGATCGCATCGCCCATATCTTTGATATAGACCAGATGGCTCTGGCTGGCCAGTTTGGCGTCGCAGATATTCAGATGTTTTTCGAGGATCAGCTTGTGCAGCACATTGACGTCCAGTTGCTGGGCAGCTTTGCTCATCTCAGGGCACAACTCGACCATGAATTTCGAGTCTTTGAGACAGATAGCATAGAATGCCTTCGTTTCGGCGTATAAACCAAAAATGTTCTGGTGGTCATTGGTCTGCATTTTCTCAAACATTTGTTTGCGGGCCTCTTGTTGTTCGGCATCAGAGGCGAATGCAAACTCACTCACTTCAAATTCTGCTTTTAATTCCTCTATGACGGCGGCCACATCGAAATCTTCCATGTCTACCAGCAGCCGATGCGTGGGCTGAATGACCAGCCCTTCGTTTCGCATATTCACAAAGGTCAGCATTTGATAGGCAGCCCTGTCGTCCTGTGTTTCGTTCCAGTAATTCAGCGCTGTTTCATACCGGTGGTGCCCATCGGCAATAACCGTTTGCTTGTCGGCCATCATCGCGCTGAATGCGTCAATCGAATTCTGCTCATCAACCACAAACAAACGGTGCCGCACATCGTGTTCGTCGACCGTGTCGACCACGGGTTGTTTCTGTATGGCCTTGGAGATGATTTGGCGGTCCACATTGGCAGGGTCATCATACAGCATAAAGATCTGGCCCAGTTGGCATGCTGTTGCCCGTGTCAGGTTCAGGCGGTCGGCCTTGGGGCCTTCCAGTGTCTTCTCATGCGGCTGAACCCCTTCGCCAAATGCTTTCAGTTTGCCGCAGGCAATGATTCCGCTGCGTTCAAATGTCTGCCCGGCGATTTCAAAGTCCTGCACATAGGCATAGATCGCCTCGTTATCTTCCTGTTTCAACGCTCCGGCCTTGACGGCGTCTTCCAGATAATCGGCCGCTCGCGTATAGACATTGTTCCCGGCAGTATCACCGGTATCTGGCTTGCCCTTGATGGCACGGACGATATTGTATTGATTGCGGCGATAAAGTTCATCCTGCATTGACGAATCGATGACATCATACGGTGGGGCGATGCAGTCGCCCGGATTGCCGACGGCTTCTTTATTGAAGCGATATGCTTTAAAAGCTTTTATTTCCACGACTTAAAATCCCAAAATAAAGAAGATACAGTTCAGTTCGCCGCCGCTGATTTCACAGTGGGGCGGTTTATTCGGTGAAGAGAAGACGCGTATTTTACAGAAAGTGATTTCAGTTTCAATGATATTTACGCCACTTTTTCAAAATCCTATAAAAAATACAGAATAAACCCAATCCCAATCTTTTTCAGTTGCGAAAAGGACAAAAGAATCAGACAATAGCAGGAAACCTCAAATGCTCATAATATAGGGAAACGCATCAATGGCAAAACAGGAATATTCCAATTATCAAAAAAAGGTCATCCAGAACTACTACCAGCACAAGGACACCATCGTCCTGACGCGATTGCAGGAGTTGGTAACCGACCTGTACCTGTCCGAAAC
>JAGGWF010000164.1 GCA_021157685.1 Planctomycetota bacterium
ACATGGGGTTTTAAGAGCTATGATAATAACTGGAAGTCTACAAAGACGCTGCTCCAGAACTTGGTGGACATTGCCAGCAAGGGCGGCAACTACCTGCTCAATGTGGGACCGAAGTCCGATGGAACCTTTCCCGAAGAGAGTATTGAGCGTTTGAAAGAAGTGGGGCAGTGGATGGAGGTCAATGGGGAATCGATCTATGGTACCACCGCCAGCCCCTTTGCGAGGTTGTCTTGGGGACGCTGTACCAAGAAGATCACAGATGATCAAGCTGTTTTATACCTGCATATTTTTGATTGGCCAGCTAATGGTGAACTGTTGGTACCCGGTCTGAAAACACCGGTTGCGAAAGCATCTCTTCTGGCGAATGGGAAGATACTGAAAACGACCCGCACCGAAGATGGTATTATGGTAACTCTTCCGAAGGAGCTGGTTGATCCGATCGATACTGTCTGCGTGTTGCGTTTGGATGGTGAATTGAAGATCGAAAAAGTTTTGCCAACCCAAGACGCAGGAGGCCGGATCCTGTTGCCGGTAACATTGGCCGGTATTCACAATCCCGGCTATGGAGACCATGCGAAGATTGAAACAAAGTACGGGAAACCGAATATCGGTTACTGGACCGATGCACGGGCCTGGGTCCAGTGGTCGTTCAAGGTTGACCAGGCCGGCCCATTTGAAGTCATTGCGGAATTGGCGATTGAGGCCCCTGAAACGAAATTTGAAGTTATTGCCGGTTCCTCCAAACTGCAGGTTTCAGTTACCTCGACGGGTGGATATGATAAGTTCAAGGAAGTCAGCTTAGGCCAGATCGAGATATCCAAGGCCGGAGTTCATACGCTCCAGATTAAGCCGATCAAAGCACAGTGGAAGCCCATGAACTTACAGTCTGTTCTTCTGGCGCCGAAAAAATAAAATGATTGAGGTGTGAACAAATACTGACAACAGAACCCCAACATTGCTTACGGCGTTGGGGTTATTGGGGGTGTTTTCGCAAAGTTCTTGACAAGTTTCCCGTAATTGCCTACTATTCTGCGGTCGATCTCAATTGGGAGAGTAAAATGGACAAGATAAATCCGAATCTTAGCTTGGAGTTTCGCGGCCCGGTGGTCATTGCCACCCTGACCGATGAAAAAATACTTGATGAGGATCAGTTACAGGGTCTGGAAGGTTCATTCCTGCCGCTGATTGAGCAGACACCCCAAATCCAGTTAATCATTGATTTCTCAAATGTCAAGTTCCTGACCAGCTCAGTTCTGGGTTTGCTGATCCGCATCAGCAAAAAGGTGCATGAGACAGAAGGTACACTTCGCTTGTGTTCGATCAGCCCGAAGATACTGGATGTGTTTCGCATCACCCGGTTGGATAAGATATTTGAAATTCTGTCCGATGTCGATGATGCGATGGTCGGTCTGAAAAAATAGGATAAAGCATTATCGTGTTTGAAAGGGTCGGGAGTCGTTGACCGAGACGCAAAACATTCTGCATAAGTCCTGGCAGCTAAAAAGCACTGAGGCAGAGGTTAAAAAAGTTGCTTGCGAGGTGCTCAAAACACTTGAGGACCATGAATTTGGAGAGGACACGGTCTTTGCGGTCCACTTGTCACTCGAGGAAGCGTTTATCAACGCTATTAAACATGGTAACCATGACGATCCCCAAAAGAATATTTCGGTTGAATGCCTGATCACGCCTGGAAAATTTGATATTTCTATTACGGATGAGGGATTTGGTTTTGATCCCAATGGCGTACCCGACCCGCGTTGCAGTAGCAATCTATATAAGTCCTGTGGTCGGGGTGTTTTGCTGATCCGGTCGTATATGGATGTGGTTGAGTACAACAGCCGCGGAAACTGTATTCACATGGTCAAGTATCGAAAGGGCGAAAAGGGAGCTGATTCCGAGAAGAAACCTTCCTGATCGTCTAAGGGACGGCGCATGAATAAACTGTTTATTGATCGCTCAGATTTGCATTAGATTCAGTCGCAATCGATTACAGTGAAACCGCAGGCATAGCTATTCTATGTCGAGGATTTCGTGATTGAGATTCGGCTGAAGATGATGTGAAGCTGAGATGAGAAATAGACAGGTTATTTATGCGCAGTTCCTAAGCATTGCTTTGCCTGAAATCGTCCGATAACTTTATTGCCATCCCCCAATATCTACTTATTCTTCCGGTTTTCCCCTTTTTTCTCTTTTGCTTCAAAAGCCCGCATCCTTTATAGCCGAAAACGCATCCGTCAAGGTTGATGCAACTTGGCATTAAAAAGACGCATATTTTCCGAAAGACGAAAATCATGGAAGAACTTTATAAATCTTTATTGTCGGGCGTCGATACGCTGACAGAGCAGTTCAAAGGCCATTTGTTCGGCATGACCGAATTGGAAGGCCCCGTCCTGATGCTTGTCAATGGCCAGGGCGAACTCAGCGCCAATCACCCCAGCCGCGTTGCGTTTTTGTATGAGTGCCCCGAAGTGTTGTCTGCGATTTGTCGCCAGATTGACGATGGTTATGACCCGTGCGTTTATGCGGTCGAGGGCGGTTGTGTCATCGGTACGCAACTGGCTGCGGAAAAGACCGATTGCGGCCGTTTCCTGATGTTTTTACCCGGATATCTCAGTGAAACCGTTCAGGCTAATATGGACCTGTTCGAGCTTCTTTTGGGTCAGGTACAGTTGATCTGTCAGTTGCTTGAAAAAAACAATCAACTGCACCACCGGCAACTCTCTGGCCTGAGTAGGAACTCCACTGTTCTTTGCGGGCGCTAACATTCTCTCCGGTTAAGAGTTAGATTTCCACGACACCGGGAATTCTCTGTGCAAAACATCCCAAAAGATTGTTTTACAATCGACCCTCCACCTGCTATAATCGCCGCCGTTGTGGTGCAGACAGGATCGAGAAAAAAGTTGATTTGAGGGGTTCATTTGGAATTTCAGTTATTTAAAAACGGTAAGCCGCTGAAGACCTTATCACTGGCCGGAGTGTATCTCTTCGGTGCGGATATGATCCCGTTGCGACATGTCGATAAAATCGTGTTCGAAAACGGGACATTGAAGTGCCAGAAACGATCGCACGATTCGGCTGGACTTTCGCTGTTGTGGCCGATTGAGGGGAATGGTCAACTACTGCTGAATACGACCCGTCTGCCCGAGCGACAGGAACCGTACAATCTGAACCTGGAACTGGCCCGTGCTCGGCTAATGCAGATTACACTGAAACGCGAGGACTGGGCGCTGTTTGACCAGATTGACGAACTGGATGTGATGGCTCAGGAGGTTCAGGATTTGTTCATCGAGGCGCTCCAGCATATCTCGACGCCAGCGAAGGCCTCTGTCTTTGCGGATGAAGCATTGAAAAAAGGGGTGGAGTTCTCAGAAAAACTGGCCGCCAAACATGCTGAGCAGTTCTTAGCGGTTCGGCTTCGCAATAAAACCCTCGGACGGCACACGCTGGGCTGCGAGGTAGACCCTGCATTAATTGATAATGAAAAGTACCGTAAGTGGCTTCTGGAAATGTTCGGCTTTATCACGATTCCGGTCAACTGGGCTAAGGTCGAAACGGCCAAGGGCGAGTATGATTTTGCATTGATGGATCAATGTGTTCAGTCCTTAGCGGGTCGGCGATTGGCATTGTGTGCCGGTCCGTTGCTGAAATTCACGCCGGACCATATTCCCCAGTGGCTTTTAGCTGAAAAGCCCGGCTTTGAAAAAATTCGGGAATATGCTTATGAATTCGTTTCCCAGATTGTATCCCGATACAAGAAATTTATTCATGTCTGGCGTGTCATCAGCGGCATGAATGCTATGAATTGTTTTAAATTTAGCTTTGAGCAGGTTATCGAAATGACCCGCACAGCGACTCTGGCGGCTAAATCAGTTGATGCCAAAAGCCGCAAGGTGGTGGAATTGATGTATCCATGGGGCGAATACTACGCACATGATAAGACGACCGTGCCGCCGCTGGTGTATGTGGATATGGTGATCCAGAGCGGTATCAATTTTGATGCGTTCGGTTTACAATTTCACTTTGGTAAGGACGAACCCGGAAGGCATGTACGGGACATGATGCAGATATCGTCGCGGTTGGATTGTTTTGCGGCGTCCCCCAAACCGGTCCATATCACCGGTGTTTCGATCCCGGATGCGCATGGTCAAGATGACCGTGCGGGGCACAAAGCCGGAAGCTGGCGAAAGGAATGGGATCAGGATGTGCAAGCCAGTTGGCTTGAAGAGTTTTACAAACTGTCGTTGGCTCGTCCGTTCGTTAATACAGTAACCTACTCCTGTCTTGCCGATCATTGCGAAGCTCCGGCGGCGGGTTGCGGATTACTGACCGAGAAGTTGTCGCCGAAAAAAGCTTTTCTGGTCGTGGCAAAGTTTCAGCGGACTATCTTAAAACGCTAATAACAGTTTATCGAATATGATCGGGTCTGATGTCTCAATCCGTTTGAAACAGTCACAGAAGATAACGCTGTGGACACGGAGTTGCATGCTGGCAGTGGGATTTACCTTCTTGGGCTTGATGGTGATGTTGGCGGCGATGTATTGGACGCACCGGCAACCGCCCTTGGAAGCGGCGCCGCAACGAATTAATCCGAATACGGCTTCGATGGCAAGTTTGGTTCGTCTTCCGGGAATCGGGAAGG
>JAGGWF010000181.1 GCA_021157685.1 Planctomycetota bacterium
CGTATCAGTTTTTTTTGCCTTGCTCATGAATCGTCTCCAAAATTAATCACGAGCTGATTATCAACTTTTCAGAGAACGCCGCAAGATGCAGTTCGTCGAGACCTTACACCAATACAACGAAAATGATCGAGATTGAAATGTATTTTCTTTTTCTCAGATAAGACACCTTTTCATAAAAAATCCCGCGTTTAGTATATTAGACGCAGGATTCTTGGGTTTGTTACAAGTTTTTTCGGGATTTTATCAACTTTTACTCCATCACTGTAACCGAGAGGATTTCAACCGGTTCGGCAGGGACATCGTCGTAGTGGCCGGCGCGAGTGGTTTTGACTTTGGCAATAGCATCAACAATGTCCATTCCATCGGTTACTTTGCCGAAGACGGCATAGCCGATCTTATCCGGCGACGGGCCGGTGTAATTGAGAAAATCGTTGTCGGCGTGGTTGATGAAGAACTGGTTGGTCGCGCTGTCCGGGTCGCCGGTGCGGGCCATGGCCAGTGTGCCTCGATCGTTTTTCAGGCCGTTGGCCGCCTCGTTGATGATCGGGTCGTTATTGGGTTTGGAGTTCATCTTTTTGTCCATACCGCCACCCTGAACCATAAAGCCCTTAATAACGCGATGAAAGATCGTACCGTCATAAAAGCCGTTGTCGGCGTACTCCAGAAAGTTTTTGACCGATAGCGGTGCTGCTTCGGCATCCAGTTCGATGGTCATATCGCCCAGGGTCGTTTGCATTTGAAGTGTTGTCATCATTTCTCCGTTTTTTTAGACACAGATTTATATTCTTAGGGGCGTATTATTATTTTTCGGGCGTTTCTTCCTTGTCTGCTTCCTCGTCTTTCGGGGCGAGCAATGTTACCGATATGATCGCGACCGGCTCAACTGGCACATTGCCGTGACCGCCGACTTGTCTGGTAGAAACTGCCGCAATCGCATCCACGACCTCCATGCCCTTGACGACTTTTCCGAATACAGCGTAGCCCGGCTTTGTTTTGCCGCCATTTAAAAAAGCGTTGTCCTTGTGGTTAATATAAAACTGGCTGGTCGCGCTATCCGGGGCATTTGTTCGGGCCATGGCGAGGGTTCCGCGGTTGTTGCGGAGTCCGTTGTCGGATTCATTTTTGATTGGCGGGTTGGTTTCTTTCTTCTGCATATCGGGAGTAAAACCGCCACCCTGAATCATGAAATCCTTAATCACGCGATGAAAAATCGTTCCGTTGTAGAAGCCGGATTCGCTGTATTTCAAAAAATTGGCTACGCTAATCGGGGCTTTTTCAACATCCAGCTCGATTTGAATCTCACCCTTACTCGTTTTCATATTGACCACAGGATTTTGCGGGGTACTTTCTTTAATCGCTTTTACACCACTGTTGCCGGCAGTCAGCTTTTTGAACAACTCTATTTCGGCCGTATCATACGGTATTCCGTCCGGACGAAAGATATCATGAAACCAGACTTCTGGCTCAGCGGTAAAATCTTTCCTCAACGACTCCCATGGATACTGAGTCTGTGTTTTACCCGCAACCAGACCCCAGTTATAAGCACCAATATGATTCTCCTTAAAATACGGCAGATGTTCGGCAAATATGCTGCCGACGGTGCGAGCCATATATTCGGTACAGAGCAACGGGCGGCCGTAGGGTTTTAGATTGTTGAATTTTTCTTTCGTTCTGTCCAAGCCATGATACGCATGAAAGGTAATCACATCGGAATGATCCAACATATACTTATTCAATTCTGACAGCTTATCCTTTTGCCAATCTCCCTCCCAGAGTCCGGTCGTTAATGGCTGAGAAGGATTGACTTGGCGAGCCCACTTAAAAACCTTCTTCAGCAACACCAGCGATTCATGGTCCTCTTGTTTGTTGCCCGGTTCATTATATAAATCCCACATCAGCACACGCACATCATCTTTAAATCGACCCAATACGCCTTTGACATAGGGCTCGAGCGTGTCAATCCTTTCCGGATTTTTGATAACATCAATATGGGGAGACTGAACCCAACCAGAGTTGTGCAAATGAGGTTTGGGTTCGGGCTGTTTACCGAGTTTGGGGTGCGGATTCCAACAACTGTCAAACAGAACAAACATGGGCCTGATATTGTGTTTTTTGCAGATATCCAAAAACAGGTCAATTCGTTCGAGAAACCCCTCACTGTCCTGAGTCCAGAGCAGATCATGTAAATAGACCCGAGCCGTATTCATACCGATGCTTGCGGCCCAGCCAAGTTCCCTGTCAATCGTATCCGGATCGAAAGTATCTGCCTGCCACATCTCGAGCTGATTGATCGCCGTACTGGGAATGAAATTACATCCCACCAGCCACGGCTGCTGGGTGTACCAATTCTTTGCCTTTTGGGCAGACCACTGCCCGGAGGGGGCTTTTTGTGCTAAACAGGCCACTGTCAATAACAAAACTACCAACATTAAAATCGTCACATTTTTACTCATCGGACCAATTCTCCTATATTTATCTCGATAATAAACATCATCCTGAAACGAATTCATGGACCATTTTACATGATTTTCCGGAGGTTGTCATTTTATTTTTCGATGCATCATCGTGAACACCAGATATGAAACCAGGATCGCAAAAGTAATACCGAACAGGGCCGACACCGCATCAGCCCACAAAAACCGGCAACCAAAAAACACGGCCGAGGCCTTAACCGCAAATAATAATAGGGCAGGCAATGTTAACGATGCTGCCAGCCAGGAGGCCTGGTCGTCCCGGCCGTAGTCACGGCGTTGCAGATACTGTATCCAGATCAGGGTCAATGCGGTATAGGCGGTGAAGTGAAACACCACATTCAAATGGTACTCTGGATACAACACCAGCAGATTCGACATATTGGAAATGACGAAAATATAAATAGCGGACGCTGCTAACAAGGCCGACCAGAAACCCAAAATCGACAACAATCCCAATGCCAGCACAGCACCGAACAGATTAGCCGCCAAATCCATCCCGTCCACTGACCGGCCGACACGGCCCTGCAGGTATTCATCGATCACGCCATAGCAAAGAATCCCGATTAAAACGAGCCACGGCTTTAGCTTGTTGGGCTGGACTTTGTGATAGGGACTGACGGCGAACCAGACCAGAAAGGTCAGTGCGAAATAGGCCAGCACATGCATGGTCTTATCGCTCATGCCGCTTTGTCGCGCAATATCAGGGACGGGGATATGGGTCAGCCAAAAAATGAGCGGCCAGTAAATCCCCAGCACGAGTAAAACGGTCTTATGCCGACGCAATAGTTTCATAGGATTCGTAGTTTAAGGTTTTTGTTCCGGCGGAATCGGCGGAATTGACGCGGTCGGCACAACAACAGGCGCCGGCATGTTTCGGAAAGTATTAAACTGCGGGCCAAACTGAGCCAGATAGAAAATCGAATACGCCCGCCGCCATACCAAAATCGGTAGCATCAGGACGGTTCCGATATATGGAATCGCAAGAAAACACGCCGCACAGCAGCAGGTTACGAGAACCGCAAGGAGAACAATCATCCCGATCGCCAGTCCGATCACAAATAAAAACAACAGATAGAGGGTAAACGGGCCTTTATTGGCCATTAGCAACGACCAAAACTCTTTCCATCCCTCCGTCACTGTACAGCGGCGAAGGGACATAATCGGAATAACAAAATCATCTGTCAATAATATAATCCCTGAAAGGATCATCACAACCATAATAATACAAAAAACAAGAAGGAAACCCCAAACTACATTCGCCAATGCGAAACCGGCGATACCAGTATTCATAAAAGAAATGCCGATCACCACCAATGGCACAATGAAGAGGATGGATGTAATGAATCCGGCTAACCCAAGCACCAATCGAAACAGAAATAAGCTGTTCGCCTGTTGGGCATAATGTTTCCAGGGAACAACGACCTCGCCCTTGTCTTGAGCCACGCAATGAAAGAACATGAATTGCCCCCGGCTCCTGAGCCACATTAACACCAGCGACACAATGATGATAATCAGTATCACAAAAGTGCCAATCCCAATCACCATGGGAAGATTTTCGAGAACGGCCTCCTTGGCATTGTGTATTTCCTGCTGAAAATTAAAGCTTTGACCATGGGAGCCCCAGTTGCCAAAATTGAAGTTCAGATTGCCGCCGCTGCCCAGTGCGGCCAGCCATGCACAAAAACCAATGGCAAACCATTTTGCAATATCAAACGGCTGAAAGAGAATTTGCTTTGTTTTTTCGATTGCGGCACCGATGGGTTCAATAACACTGATCTGGTGCGGTTGAGTCGAATCCATGCTTTACTCCTTCGGATTAAATCGCAAAACTATTCCTCTACATTATACAGGGCGCACGGGAACGCCGTGTTGTTTCAGGAAATCTTTGGTTTCTTTGATGGAATAGGTTCCGTAGTGGAAAATCGAAGCCGCCAGAACAGCGTCTGCCTTACCCGCATCGAGTACTTCGGCCAGTGATTCGAGTGTGCCCGCCCCGCCGGAGGCGATGACGGGAATGTTGACCGCTTCGGCAACCGCACGAGTCAATTCGATGTCATAGCCGGCCTGTGTGCCGTCAGCGTCCATACTAGTCAGCAGAATTTCGCCAGCGCCAAGTTTTTCGGCCCGTATCGCCCACTCGATCGCGTCAATATCCGTTGGCTCTGAACCCGCTTTGACCGTTACATGCCACTTGCCGGTTGTATTCGGCGTTCGGCGAGCGTCAATCGCCAGTACGACACACTGGCTTCCAAATCGTTCGGCTGATTCTCGCAGCAAATCGGGATTATTCACGGCGGCGGTGTTGATCGAACATTTATCCGCCCCGCTTCGCAGCAACAGGCCAATCTCATCGGCCTTGGTGATACCGCCGCCAACGGTAAACGGAATAAAAACATTGGCCGCAACCTCCTCGACCAATTCCACAATCGTTTTATTGGAACGAAGCGTCGCGGTGATGTCCAGAAAGACCAGTTCGTCGGCGCCTTCGTCACTGTATTTTTTACCCAGTTCGATCGGGTCGCCCGCATCCCGCAAGTTCAGAAAATTGACACCCTTGACGACACGGTTATCTTTGACATCCAGACAGGGAATAATTCGTTTGGTCAGCATGACTTCGATTCCTCATGACAAATCCTAACAAAGTTTTTGAGTACTTGCAGCCCATCGGAGGCGCTTTTTTCCGGATGGAATTGACAGCCGAAAATGTTCCCCTTCTCAACACCAGCGGCAATCGGGATGCCATACTCGGCAAAAGCAACTTTCGTGTCCGGATCGTTCACCTCGGCGCAGAATGAATTGGCAAACGCAAAATGTTTTCCTTCGCCCAAACCATCAAATAATCGCATCCCATTGGCGAATTTGACATAATTCCAGCCCATGTGCGGAATGGTCAGAGCCAGATCGGTTGGGATCGGAACGACCTTGCCCTTAATCAACCCCAGACATTTATGCGTA
>JAGGWF010000265.1 GCA_021157685.1 Planctomycetota bacterium
CGTTTCAACTGATTTTACGACTGTTAATCAACTCTATAGACGACTCTGGTGGTGTTTTTTGTCAAATATAGCAGGTAAACACGCGGAAGTTTCGTTTATCCGCTCCCAACTCGTATAGCTGCGATCAATAATTCCCAGCGATTCGAGAATGTCTTCCACGCCGTCCCGCAACTCAACCGTCCCGAAGGACTCTGTGGATTTTATCGTGCAGGTTTTTTTCATTGCCGCCGCAAATGCTTTTTTGTCCGCGAACAACATTGTCATTTGATAATATTTTTCAAATGCACTTGCCTTGCAGGATTCGGCATTTGCCAGTATTTTCAGAGCTTTTTCAGATTGTCCGTTATCAAAGAGGCAGGTTACCAGTTTATACAGCACTCGATAATTCATCGGATTCAGAGAAAGTGAATTTTCAAACGCACAGATTGCCGCCGGGAGTTTGTTTTCATTTATCATCAAAATGCCATACTTATTGTGAACATCCGCGTGTGTGGTTGATCTTTTAATTTGATTTTGATAGGCACGAATGACATGTTCAGTTGTAACGATTCTTTTATCGGACTCTTTATCGGCGTCGCAATTTTTGTCTAAAATTGACTGAAATTGCAGCGTTGCCGCCTCTGTAAACAGCAGGACACTGTTTTTCTGGATCGAAGACGCCAGCGAAAGAGTTTGTCGTGAGTCTTCCTCTAAGCCGGACAACTCCTGAGCAATCACTAAGCCCATGTACGCATCCAGAATCTCATCGTTAATATCTGAAGCCTTATTGAATTCCTCGGCCGCAAGTGAAAATCGCTGATTCCTCAAATAATGGGTCCCCAGTTTTATTCTGGCTTCGAGCGAACTGGGTTGGGAGAGTATGGCATTCTCATAGCATGCGATCGCCTGCGATTCCTTTTCCCACTGACTATAGACATCTCCCATTCGAATCAATAAGTCCTGGGACGGGCCAACCTGCTCAATCGTCCATTTGATCGCTTCCAGGGCCTGCTCAAACATCTCGCATTCAATAAGAGACTGTATTTCTTCATCTCTCCCGGAATCCATAAAATTATCCGGATGCGAAAGAATCCCAAGATTGAATGTGTCAATGGCTCGCTCTGTTTCGTCGGATTCAAGATACAACTGGCCCAGCAGGATGATAGATGAGATGTCATCAGGGTGTTCGGAGGTCAGTATTTCATACTCTTTGACTACCCTGTCCAATCGCCCTTCCTTGAGGTAAATCGCAGCCATTCTCTGTCGCGGCAACTGAAGAAAGCTCTTGAATTTGAGACAGTCCTGATAGAACTCCAAAGCATGCTCAATGTGTCCCATCCGTTCATAACAATACCCCATTACATAAAGCGCCATCGTATTGGCGGGTTGTCGCAGATATATGCTTTGGACCTGCTCAAGCGTTTCCTTGAGTTCATTTTGCAACAGACAAACAGCTGCGGTGGCCATACGGCCCAAAATGCATTCCGGGAAATCAGTCAAATACTCGCGAATCTTATCTTCTGCCAGAACTATCTCTCGGTTTGCGAGGCAATCATGTATCTTCAGAAGGAAATCAGTACGGTCAGATGGCTCCTCTTGTGAAAGTTTTCGGCCGAGCCAATGCCGGACAATTTCTGCGGTGTTAACGGTCAATCCTTTTCCAAAGATCTCTAAGAGTTTACTCATATTAATTGTTCCCTATTCAAATATAATATCTCACTGTATGAACAAATGGATTATCGTCCTGTAAGAGGGCATGAATTAATCGCGGAGTGTGAAACTTAGTCGTAAATATATGCTCTGAAAGGAGGTTATAATCATCGTGCAGGATGTAACGATTGTCGGGGCAAACTTTGGGTTTATCGGAACCAAACAGACGGCGGACAGATCCTGTGAAACAACGAATAAACAGGGTTATTGCTGGATACCCTGTTCGATTTCACTCAGGTAGGTTAGTGTTCGTTCCAGTTGATCGGTCAGGTGCTTTAACTTGAGCATGGTTTTAACACGGGTCAATAACTCCCATTTATTCACCGGCTTGCTCAGAAAGTCATCCGTGCCGGAGTTGATCGCCCTTTCGATGTCCCCCATTTCGCTTAGAGCCGTAACCATAATAATCGGGATTTCGGTTGTTTTCGGGTTATTTTTGATTCGCTTGCACACTTCAAATCCGCTAATTTTTGGCATCATGACATCCAGAAGCACCAAGTCCGGCGGATCGTTTTCAACGATCTCAAGCGCCTCCTGCCCCCCTTCTGCAGAAACTGTTTCACAGTCAATATCCTCAAGATAGGCCAAGATTAATTCAAGATTCTGCAAATTATCATCAACAACCAAAACTGTCGGTTTTTGGGCTTCGTGATCAGACATTATTATTTCCTTACTGCGGGCTTAATTGTCTTATTTCGGAGAGGATAATTTACTGTGCCAGGCTGCAATTGTCAATAGAATACTGAACTCCTGACAAGAAACAAGATGTAACTTGTCTCTTAGTCGTAGCTCGCCCATTCATTTGCTCAAGAAAAATAGTCATAATTACCGATGTTATGTTTGACTGATACTCTCAAATCTGTGCTTCGGGTATCAAAAAAACAACTTCTTTCGGAGAGGTGAATTGAATAGTTTACTTGAAAATCGTAAATCACTGCACAAACAAGTTGTAGACAGCCAGATGCAGTTTGAGGCACTGGACGCCCGGTTACGGGAATTACAACCGCTGGCGAATCTGGGCATGGCTTGGGCAATGACTGCACATGAACTAAACAATCTTCTGACCCCTATTGTCAGTTACGCACAATTGGCCCTTCAAAATCCCGATGATGCAGAATTGAGTGCGAAAGCCCTGAAAAAGGCCGAGCGCCTCAGCACGCAGGCCGGTAAAATGCTTGAAAAAGTAATGGTTTTGGCGAATCCGGGGACGACTCAAACTGAAAGATGCAATGTAACCGCCCTGCTGGATGATGTTTTTGGCTGTATCGGCAGGGATTTCACCAAAGACAAGATCAAACTGATTGTCGATGTTGACAAAGAACTCAGTATCACAGCGGACGCCGGTGCGATCCGGCAGGTTTTGATGAACCTCCTGCTCAATGCCCGCCATGCCATGTGCGAAAGAGGGGGTACACTTTGTATTTCTGCTGGCGAGGAAGTAGGATTTACCCGCATTGAAGTGTCCGATACCGGATGCGGCGTCGATCCGGATAAACTGCATCATATTTTCACGCCTTTTTACACCGACGGCAAGAAAAACGGAAACGGTCTGGGACTGGCCTTTTGCCAAAAAGTCATCGAATCGCACGGCGGCTGTATTTCGGTCGATTCCCAATTGGACCAAGGCACTCATTTCAAGATTCTGCTGCCAAAATCTGATCTCTAAGCTATACTTATGGGGATAGCGTAAAATCTTATAGAGGGCAAAGATTGGGGTCAGTGTATATTATATTAATGGTTGTGCTGCTTGGTTGTTCCGCTTTTTTTTCCGGGTCGGAGACAGCGTTTTTCCATCTGTCACAGCGCACAATTCGGCAGTTTGACAAGTCGAAAAAAAAACTGGAGCGGCTAACCGCCATTACGCTTTCAAATCCCAGTCGATTTCTGACTGCCATGCTGTTTGGAAATATGCTGGTCAATGTTCTGTATTTCGCCATTACCAGCACATTCAGTTTTCAATTTGTCCGCTCAGCGGGGCCTGCCGCCGGTATGTTGACCGCGACAGGTGGTTTTGTATTGCTTCTGCTGTTCGGCGAAATGCTGCCCAAATCGCTGGCGTACACAAACGCCCGTCAATTTTGTCTGTGTGCGGCCCCTGCCTGTTACCTTTTCCTGAAAATTTTGGGGCCACTGCTTTTTGCCATCGACCTGCTTATCGTCCAACCGGTTATTCGTCTGTTTGTTCGACCCCAAAGGGACGCCGGCGTTTCGACAAATCAGTTGAAAACACTGCTGGATTCATCACGCCGGCAGGGGCTTATCAGCAGCGATGAAAATCAATTGTTGGCCGAAATCCTGAAATTCAGCTTTCTCAAGGTTCGTCATGTGATGCAGCCGCGCGTCGAGATGCCAAGCTGTTCGATACGGACATCGGTCAACTCCGCGACAAAGGAGATGCTGGAGAAGAATCTTGTCAAAATGCCTGTTTATACGGAATCGGTTGACTCCGTCGTGGGGTTTATTCATCTAAAAGACCTGTTCCTAAACCCCAAACGGCCACTTTCAACAATGGTTCGACATGCTCAGTTTGTGCCAGAGCAAAAGTCGGTTGAATCGCTCATTGATTTCTTTCGGCAGACCAAAACCGATGCGGCCATGGTTGTCGATGAATATGGCGGTGTCGCCGGATGGGTCGAACAGGAAGACATCATGGAACAGCTATTGGGGCCACTGGAGAATGCTTCCGAAGCGGACCCCATAGAACAAATTGGCCCGATGAAATATCGATTGCGGGCTAACCTGCCCATTCACGAATGGATGGAAGCATTCGGGATCGATATCAAAGAAGAACGCCAGGTAACCATTGGGGGTTTTGTCATCGCCCTGCTGGGTAAGATTCCCAAAGAAGGTGATGAAGTGGTTTTTCAAAATATCAAGTTCACTGTCGAACGGACTCGACAAAATCGGATCCAAGCCATTATCTTATCCCTTGGTTCTCTCGATAATAAGGGCGGGCAGGAAAAATGATACTACTAACACAGTTCATTTTGATCTTTGTGCTTATATGGCTAAGTGCCTTTTTCGCGGGAACAGAGACGGGCATTTATAGAATCAGCCGCTTTCAAGTTCGCGTCGGCCGTGAAAAGGGCAAACCTTCATATAAAATGCTGTTTCAAATGCTTCAGGATGGACAGGGGTTGATCTTATCGTTGCTTCTGGGAAACAACCTTGTCAATAATTTGCTGGCAGGTCTGGTGACCTTTATGTTTTTACAGATTGCCTCGGAAGAACGCCTCGCCGGAATCTACGCAACAGTGGTGCTAACACCCGTGCTTTTTGTCTTTGGGGAGATGATCCCGAAAAATTTGTTTTACTATAAAGCCAACTCGTTCGTTCCGGCGATGGCTTGGTTGAACTGGTTCTTCTACCGGCTGTTTACGCTTACCGGAGCAGTATGGCTGCTAAAAAGCTGTTCACGAATTTTATCGCTGGTGTTTCGGCTTAAAATAGACACAACCGAAGTTGTTGACGCCTCTAAACGACATCAGGTTCATCAGATCATTCACGAAACCCGCGAGGAAGGGATTCTTTCCAGCACCCAGAAAGAGATGATGAACCGCCTGATTGATATTCCGCATAGGCCCGTTTCCGAAGCAATGGTTCATCTACGAGATGTTGAGATGGTTCCTGTCGATACAAATCACGAGGGACTTCTCGAGCATCTAAAGAAAAGCCATTTCACCCGACAGCTTGTTTATCGAGCCAATCGCAACCAGATTCTGGGATACATCCACATCTACCAAACACTCGGAAAAAGCGAATCGCTTACGGGCCTTGCCAATGATACAACTGCCCTGTTTGAAATAGACCGAAGCGTATCCGTCATTGACGCGATCAATCTGCTGCGCGACCGACATGAACGAATGGCTCTAGTGGTTGATTCGACCAGAAAAGAAAAATGCCCTGTGGGGATCATTACAATTTCAGATTTAATCGAAGAACTCACCGGGGAAATGTAGCCGATGTTTCACGGGCTTCCAGCCCGTGAAGCGAAACCCCATCAATCACGGCCAGGATGGCCGTGCCACAATCACACCACCTCATCTTGTCCAAAATTCAGGTTTACAGTTTCCCGTCATAAAGGGCTTGGGCAATCTCGTTGATGCAGCGTCGCGTATTGCCGTTGCCCTTTTCTGTTAGGATGCTGAAAATAATATCGCCCTTGGGTGTTTTGCAGACTCCTGAAAACGAGCGAACGCCAGAAATATACCCTGTTTTGCCGATGATGTTTCCTTTGTAAGGGGCTTGGTGAAAATATTTTTTGATCGTCCCGCTTTCTCCGCCAACAGCGAGAGATGAAGCGAATGCGCCCGCATTTTCACTTTTGTACATATCTCTCAATACTGCAACTAAAGCTGTCGTGGTCAGGCGGTTATTCCGGCTGAGTCCGCTTCCGTCATCGAGAATGCATTGTCCTTCGGACACCTTTAAGGAGTCCAGATACCGGGAAATCAGCTTTAAACCGTGTTCCCACTGGCCATTGATGCGACCCTGCGTGTTTTCCGCGGAAATCGTTTTCACCAGAGATTCCGCCGCCAGGCCCAGACTATCGGTATTGGCCCGCCGCAACACATCCACAATCGGTGTCTTGAAAATGACTAGGTAGCGGATACCATTGTCCTGTTTGACATATTTTTGCAACAACTTCCCCCGCACAGAAATTCCAGACGCTTTTAGCTTGTCATTGAATACAGATGCGAAAAGTCCGGCGGGGTTTTCAATCGCCACATCAAATCCCGCCTTCTGGTTGAGATTGCCTTTAACGAATAATTTATTGGGCGTCGAATTTCGATAGGCACCGACAGCACTGGATCCCTTAGAAATAAGCTTCAGTTGATTAACCAAATGGACATAACTGTTCGCCGGGGCCATGGTCAGAACAGCACGATTTCCTTTACGGGTGATGTCGAGATGGATGCAGTTATCATAGAAATTGAGTCCGCTTACTTCACAGGCATACCACTGGTTCAACTGATCCCGGGGCCATGAAGGATGAACCCGGTTACTGTCAAAAAAACTGGTGTCCACAATGATGTTCTCAATGGCGGAAACCCCTGCTTTCTGAAGTATCTCGATGATCTTTCCCATTAAGGCATCTGCGGCCTGACATGGGTGTGAATCATTTTTGGGGTCGCCTAAAAGAGGATCCCCGCCGCCGACAATCACTAAATCATTTCCCAGCAGCCCGATTTTTGTCTCAAAGGAATAGTCCATACTCAGATAGTGCAGGGCCGCCGAAGTGGTGACCAGTTTCATATTAGATGCAGGAATCATCGGCTTACTGGAATTACGCTGGTAAACAACTTGGCCCGAACGGGCATCAACGGCCAAAATGGAAAAAACTGTACGGGTCTGCTTGTGCTTTTTGATCAAACTGTTCAGTGTATCAGCAACGCTGAAACCGGAAATCAGACACAGAAAGCAAAGGTATAGGATTTTTTTTGTTTTAATGGGCATTGGTGAAGATATTTATCATGAATGGAATCCAAATTCAAGAAGTAAATGTTACTGGCGGATTCTAAGCCAGAATTCGCTCCTTAAGCCGCCATGTAAAAAAAATATTCCAGTACTGATAAATGTAACACCTTTTATACAAATCAGATATGAATAACAGAAAACAAAGACATTTTATTACCACAAATAATGCAGTCTTGTGCGGTTGACACGCTTTTTAGCGATTGCTATACTCACGGAGGTTAAATTTAGATTTGACGGCTTTCTTTGCCGTGGCGGGCTTCCGGAATGTCGGTGGATGAATGTTCCGGAAGCTTTTTTTCTGTAAACAACTTCAAAAAAACAAGTTAAATGAACAAAACAGAGATTTCAAAAAAAGGGATTTTTGAGGCCTGCGTCCTTAGTAATCAGAAAATTCGTCAGTGCTATTATCGCCTTGACCTCCAACTCGACGCCAAGGGGAGCGATCTTTTCAGTAGCGTGATTCCCGGGCAGTTTTTGGAATTGGACCTAAGTGGCGTTTCTTTGCCGGACGCATCTGATATTCCGGATCATCTCAAAGACTCTTCTCAAAGGCCGGTATTATTGCGAAGGCCGTTCAGTTTTTCAGATGTTATTGTAACTCAAGACTCAAAAGGAATTTCTGTTAAAGTCCAAATCCTGTACTGTGTTCTTGGTCCCGCAAGCGTTCGAATGACGGCTCTGAAAAGCAAGGACAAAGTTAGTATTCTGGGACCTTTGGGCAATGGTTTTACAATTCCCGATGGACTTTCGCATGCCATCTTAATTGCCGGTGGGATGGGTTTTCCCCCTGTTCTTCACTTGGCCGCTTATCTCAAAAAATATCATCCGAAATGTGATGTGATTAGCTTTGTCGGAGCGAAATCCAGCGAAGATTTGTCCTTTACCACCCTGATCGATAATCCGAAAGGATTTGTGCTTGAAGAATTTGAACGAATCCAAGTCCCCTCGCACATCGCAACCGACGACGGTTCCGCTGGCTATCAGGGATTCGTAACAGATTGCGCACGCGGTTGGCTTGAAAAGAGAAAAATTAATCCCACCTCAACCATTGTTTTTGCCTGCGGGCCGGAACCGATGCTCGCCGCAACCGCCCTGCTGGCTGAGAACTACGAACTCCCCTGCCAGGTGAGCATGGAACGAATGATGGCCTGCGGCATTGGATTATGCCAAAGTTGTGTTGTAGAGATCAAAACCGCCTCTGCGGACACGAAATATCACTTGTGCTGCAAAGATGGCCCGGTATTTAACGCAAAAAATGTTGTGTGGCAGGCAGATTGATGGAACAGAATATAAATATAGGGGTGGATTTTGCGGGGCTTGAGTTGGCAACACCCGTATTGACGGCTTCGGGAACTAGCGGCTACGCCGATGAATTGGCCGAATTCATGGACATATCCAATTTAGGCGGGATAACAACAAAGAGCATTTCTCTGGAACCGCGAAAAGGCAATCCAGCCCCAAGAATTGTTGAAACCAGTTCTGGCATGCTCAATGCAATCGGTCTTGCCAATATGGGATTAGAACAATTCGTTGAAGAAAAGATCCCAATTCTTAATAAATTGAATACAAAAATCTTTGTAAACTTAGCCGGTACAACGATTGATGAATATGTCGCGGTAACCCGGCGATTGGCCTCAGAAAAAGCTGTCGATGGCTTTGAACTGAACATTAGCTGTCCAAATGTCAAAAAAGGCGGCATTACCTTTGGCACAGACCCCAAATTGATCCGGGAGATTACCGCAGCGGTTAAAAGCGTGTGCGAAAATAAACCGCTAATGGTTAAACTAACCCCGACGGTGACAGACATTAGCATCACTGCCGAAGCGGCGATTGATGCGGGAGCGGACGCACTTAGTCTGGTTAACACCTTTACAGCAATGGTCATTGACATTAACAAGCAAAAACCTGTCCTTGCCAATCGCACGGGCGGTCTAAGTGGTCCCGCAATTAAGCCGATGGCTGTTTATCTGGTTAACAAAGTCTATAACGAAGTGGCCAAAGACGCGGGAATTCCCATTCTCGGTATGGGTGGCATTCGTACCGCTGCTGACGCTCTGGAATTTATCATCGCCGGAGCAACTGCAGTCGCCATTGGTACGGCGACTTTTGCCTATCCGGATACGGCCGAAAAAGTCGCCATGGGCCTGCAAGATTACTGCCAAAACAAGGGAATTTCCGAGATACGGGAGCTTATTGGCTGCTTGCATTAGTCCGCATCGACGGCTATAATAACACCCAACAAGACATCTGGCCGAAAAAGGAATTCAATGAGTCACTCAGATATTCTGAAATTGTTAATGGATTATTTCCCGACAGCCGTTCATACCGGTCATTGTTTAGTGTTTATCAGTGAAGAGTGGCGGGTCGAGCTAAAGGAGCATAAAAATCCGAGTTTCGGGCAAAACAGCAAAAATATCCCCGTCATTCGCATCAAAGTTTTCAAAAAAGCACTGAACGGAGAGTTTATTCTTGGTCATTACGAAGATTTTCAGATCGAATCGGTCAGCGAGCTTGCTTCACAGATTGAACGGTACATCCAAAATTCACTTGGCCAAAATATGCGGGAAAAGGCGTAGCTGATATGTCGGACGAATGTTCCGTCAATGGCTGCGGCGAAATCGTCATCACCGTGAAAATTGTTCCGGGCAGCAGTCGGACGGAGACGATGGGGATGTATGGGCAAATGTATAAAATCAAGATCGCGGCACCGCCTGAAAAAGGTAAAGCTAATAAAATGCTTATAAACTTTCTTGCCGAACAATTCGGCATTAAAAAAAATACCATCCAGATTAAAAGCGGGCAAACAAGTGCGGTGAAACAAATTCTACTTCAGGGAGTTACCACACAAGATGTTCAAACACAGCTTGGATAAAAATAGAACAGTTATCTATATCCGAAAAATCCTCCTATTGTTGGTTGTTTTATCTCCCCTTGCCAACATAGCTGAATCTGCTATTTTAGCCAATCGCGACAAACGGGGTCTGAGAACCTATACGATCGAGGGTGTTCTTCGTCTGCCTGAGGATGAAATCGACATCGGGACAGCGGCCTTGATTCTGAGCCGAGAATGGGGGACTCAACGCACAACCCATGTGTATCGCCGCAAGATTGATAATATGTCTGAGGCGATTTTAGCAAAACTCAAAGAAAAACATATCCCACTTGATCACCGTGCGATCAATATCATCAATCACTACCTCTTCAAGGAGTTGGGCTTTTCTTCTGTCGATACGGCTGAGAATCCGGACGACCTGTTTTTGCATGTTGTTCTGGAGAAAAAAAGCGGTTACTGCCTGAGTTTGTCCGTTCTTTATCTGTCAATCGCCGAGCGACTGGGGCTGCCGGTTTATGGCGTGGTGGTTCCGGGCCACTTTTTTGTCCGCTATGACGACGGCAAACGCCGGCTCAATATCGAAACCACCTCGAATGGAGGATCTGCCAACGATGAACACTATCTGTCTAAATTCTCCCCACCCAATAGCCCTAGAACGCTCTATATGAAAAATCTGACAAAAAAGCAAACGCTGGGCTGTTTTTTTAACAATTTGGGTAATAGTTATATGAAGGTTGGTGATACCGATAAGGCATTCGAGGTCTTGTTGCGTGCGGTTCAGATCAACCCCCTGCTGTCAGAAGCCAATATGAACCTGGGGAATGTGTATTTGAAAAAGAAGATGCCTCTTCAGGCTGTTGAGCAATACGAAAAAGCCCTGACCATTATCAGCAACGATGCCAAAGCGATGAACAATCTGGCATCGGCGTATATGCAGTTGGCCGACTACCCAAAGGCCGAATCTTACTATAAAACGGCAATGGCTCTGGACCCCGAATACATCGATGTCTATCGAAATCTTGCCAATGCAATACAGATGCAGGGCCGGTACGAAGAGGCCGTCGGTCAGTTGAAGGCGGCGGTGGTTTTGAATCCCGACGATGTAAACTCTTTTTTGTTACTGGGCCAGATTTGCCGGCAAACCGAACAATTTCCTGATGCTGAAAAGTATCTGCTTAAAGCGCTCGCACTCGATCCATTATTGTCGGCGGCGAATGTCTCGCTGGGATATGTTTATCTTGACCAAGGTCGCTTACAATGGGCCGAAAGTACTTTTCAAAAGGCCCTCTTTCACAAAGACGCCCTGCCGCAAGCACATTTTGGGCTGGCCCAAATCTACTTTCAAAAAGATCAGTTAGACCGTGAGATTCAATCCTATGAGACAGCTCTGGCCTATGACCCCTACATGGTGGCGGGTCTTCAGAATCTTGGCAATGCCTATGTCCGGCAAGGCAATGAATCGGCGGCGGTCGTCGCATTCCAGCAGGCCATTGAGGTCGAACCTCAAAATACGGATCTGCATTACAATCTTGCCGTTACTTATGCTAAGATGAAAAAACATCAGCAGGCGGTCAAGGAGTTTTCTGAAGCGATTGCACTGGACTCCGCAAACGCCGCCGCCTATAATGGAATTGCAATTTCGTATTATCATTTGGGTAATAAAGAATTAACCGCTACCAACGCCCGGAAAGCGAAAGCGATGGGATTTGATGTGCAGAATGCATTATTGAAATTAAAATGAAACTGTTCAATTTGGAAGGGATACCTATGAAAAAAGGGAAAGTCAAAAAAATCATTCAGTACACGGCCATTGGAATTCTTGCCGTTATCCTTGTCGCATCGCTGCTTTTCTCTTTGTTCGGAGATAAGTTGATCAGAGTAGCCGTCGAAACCGGTGCCAGAAAAGCCCTTCAGGTCGATGTCAGGTTAGAGAAAATTTCAACATCCCTTCTGCGAGGTAAAGTGGATCTGGTTAATTTTGAAATCGACAATCCCCAAGGATACCAGCATGAATCGTTTATGAAAGTTGGACATGTATTCGTGAATTTGAATACACCCAGTTTGCTGAGTAACACCATCGAAATGGACATGATTCAGCTTGAGAATATCAATCTGGTGATCGAGCAAAAAGGGACAACCAATAATCTTAAGGAAATTCTCAGCAATCTGCCCAAATCCGAGCCCACAGAACCCAAGCCGGAAGCGAAGCCCAAAGAAGAAGGGGCGGGCAAAAATTTCCGCATCAAGGTTCTTGAGATCAACAATATCGAAGTCAAAGCGAAACTGCTCCCTACCCCCGGCCGTGCTGATACGGTAACACTTACACTAAAACCCATCCGTCTGGAAAATCTTGGAACAGCTGAAAAAATTGACACCGCTGCTCTGACCGCAAAGATTCTTAATGCCATTTCCAAGGGAATCGCAGAACAGGGTACAGATGTACTTCCAACAGAGATGATCGGTTCCATTGGGGACAAACTTGGAAAAAGTACAACAGACGCCCTGAAAGGCCTCGGTGGTTTATTCAAAAAGAAAGAGAAAGAAGAGTAAACAAATCAGCGACCATTCAACAGCATTGATATAATTGTCTCGAAAACCAAATAAGGATTTAGTATGCCCCAAAAGACATTGCAGGAAATTGCGGATCACATCGGTGGCCGAGTTGTTGGCAACCCTGATGTTCTGATTGAATCGGCTTCGACCCTCGATCAGGCAGGTTCCGGCCAGATTACCTTTTTAAGTAATCCCAAGTATGCCCCACAGGTCAAAACCACACAGGCTGCCGCCGTTCTTGTGTCGCAAGAGGTCGAGACCAATGCCGCTCAGATTATCGCCGAAGACCCGTACTA
>JAGGWF010000062.1 GCA_021157685.1 Planctomycetota bacterium
ATTGGCGATCTTTCGCCGTGATCGCTGCAGCCAGCCGGGGTGATAGGTCTTTTTTAATTCTTCATCCCGGTGTTTGAGATTTTCTTCGGACAGATAATCGTGATAGCGGATCAGCGCCGAAATGTTGCCGTACTCATATTTGTAGAACATATAGCTGGACTCGATGTGCCCGTCTGTGTCATCATGTTCCTGGGTGTATGTCAGTTCCATCCCCGTCGCTTCGACATCCAGTCGCCCCCAGATTCGTTTGCCGCTGACATCTTCCAGCGTGATAATGAAGCCGCGAAACGCCTTGAGGCACTTGTCTTTTTTGCGTCCTTTGATAAACGCTCCGACAAATGTGGACAGGACGATAAAGATGATCGTGATCACGACCGGGTTTAAAAATCCGCTATCATTCATTGATAATCCCTCGAATTTGATTGTTAAGATAGTATTACAATATCGCAAATACCTTTTTCCGTCAATGCTTCAGGTGATAAATCTGTAAAAGTGAACATCGCACGGTGTAACAGCGTAAAAGGGACATGAGCCAGATACTTATTCACTTAATGATACCCATAATCGTTTCGGTGATACTGCATTAACTCCGTTGCACTGAATTTCAAAAAGTAACCGGACTAATAGTCGACAATGCTGGTCTGTGCGGCGGCGAACAGTCGAACTAAGCTGTTGTCCAGTTGCAGGATCAGTCCGTCAACCGGATCAATGCCGCGGCAGAATCCGCTGTATTGCCTGCCGTCACATTCGACGGTTACATGCTGTCCCAGCATCCCCGAAAGCTGCAGCCACCGCTGGATGACAGGATTCTCCGCTGGGTCGACCGCACCCACGCGGATTTTCTCCAGCCAGTACCCCAGTTTATCCAGCAGAACACACACCAGTTCCGTGCGGTCAATGTCCTGTCCGGTTTCGATCGCCAAACTGGTTGCGGGAATATTTAAATCGTATGGCTTAAAGACATCGCGACTTTGATTGCAATTAATGCCAATCCCGATCACAAAAGCATCCCTGCCGTTTAGGGTTTGCTTCTCGGTAAGGATTCCGGCGACTTTTTGATCTTGAATAAGAACATCGTTGGGCCACTTGATCCGGCTTTGCAATCGGGTGGCACGGTCAAGCTGTGCTTGGCCGTGATTATACGCTAACTCATTAATGGCCTCAGCCACAGCAACCCCCGCAGCCAGTGTCAGCACCTCCGCTGGAGCACTCGTTTCAGTCAAAAGCACCGAACACAAGATGCTTTGTCCCGGCGCCGAATACCACACCCGCCCTCGCCGTCCGCGTCCTTTGTGTTGCGATTCGGCCAGCACACACAAGCCATGATTATCCGCATTGGCGGCGTATTCCCACGCAATGTCATTGGTCGATGATGTAGACTGAAAAACCACGACCCTGCGCCCAATACAGCCATCCTTTCGAACAGCCTCAATTCGATCAACATCCAGAGGTGATAAAATAGGGACAGTCACCTATTTACCTGTCCAGCCCGATGTCCACGGCGATGGCCGAGTGCGTGATCGCCCCGATCGAGATGCGGTCCACGCCGCAACTGGCGACGGTCAGCACATTGTTTAGCGTAATGTTGCCGCTGGCTTCCAGCAGGGGTTTTCGACCGATCTTGTCCCGCAGTTCCACTGCGTGTTTGAGCTGCCACTGGCCCATATTATCCAGCAGAATAATATCCACGCCTGGAATCATCAGGACGCGGTCCAACTGATCGTCCACATGATCGACCTCAACGACAACAAATTTAACATTTTTATTGGCACAGGCCTGCTCGACCATCTTTTTCAGTTTGGGTTCAAAGTTAGGCCCTAGCTCGGCGATGTGGTTGTCCTTGAACATTACCGCATCGCCCAAGCTCATCCGGTGGTTATACCCGCCGCCGCAGCGAACGGCATATTTCTCCAGTTCTCGCCAGCCGGGAATAGTCTTTCGTGTGTCATAGATTTTCGCCTTGGTGCCGCGTGTCGCACTAACAAACTTCCAGGTCATCGTACTGATCCCGCACAGCCGCTGCAAAAAGTTCAGCACGACCCGTTCAGCGCTAAGCATCGAACGCAGCGGCCCTTTAATCACACCCAGCCGATTGGCGACACTGGCCCGGTATCCGTCCGAAACCAGCGGCTTAAATTGCAGCCGCGTATCATAGTGTTTCAGGATTGCCGGGACCATTTCCATACCGCTGACAACAATTTCCTCGCGGCTGATAAGGGACCCCTTTGCGATTTCATCGGCGCCGACAGTAATCTCGCTTGTCGGATCGCCTTTTCCGAAATCTTCGGCAACCGCAATCTCAATGAGCGACTGAACCTTTGCCAGATCGAGTTTCCTGAGATTCTTTCGCGCAATGCGTTCGTGGCTTCCTCGTGGAACAATCTTTATCATCGCTATTTACCTTTCTGAAAATTAACGCAAGAGACGCTAAAGAGGCAAAAGACGCAAGCATCAAACAATAGATGAACTCTTGCGGCTGTTGGCCGAAACTGTTTTTACACAAAAATCAACCTAAAGACATACTTACTGAAAAATGGGTTTGTTTGGTCATTTCGTGTTTTTTACGGTTAAACGCAATTTTAATGACCGCTCCATTACTGTCGCGGCTCTGTTTACCTATTTTACCAAATGGGTTCGTTTCGTAATTTTCGGTTTTTGAGCCAAAAACGATGTTATTGCCTTCTGTTATTTAGATGTAACAGGTCGTCTTTTACTCTTTTGTATTTTGCAATCCAAGAACTCCGCCTTATCCAACATTCAGGTTTCAGGCTTCTCCAAACCCTTTGGGGTCTTCCTCGGAGAACTATTGTATCGATAAAACAGTCTACCACTGAAAGTAGCCAAAAACAAGAAAAAACGCACGGAACGGCAGAGGATTTCAGCATGATTTTGTAATCAATCGCGCTGTAGTATTACACACCGTTTTTGAAAATATGATACCTGTTTTTCTTGCGTCTCTTGCCGCTTTAGCGTCTTTCGCGTTATGCTTTTTTCCGTGTCATTCAGTGTATTCTGTGGTTCTTTTTTTAGTTTTTTTAATCTGCGAAAATCCTATGAACCGGAGCCGTTCATTCACCGTCCAGTTCGGGCATCTCTTTAAGCTCGGCAATCTCATCCCGCAGCCGCGCGGCCTTTTCAAACTCCAGCGTTTCAGCGGCGGCGAGCATTTCTTTTTCCATGTGTGTAATCAACTCGGTGCGGTCATACTCGCTTTCCGAAAAATGCACCACTTCCTGAGCGGCCTTGCGTGCCCGAAACTCGTCAGCCAGTCCCCGCTTAATCTCTTTACGGATCGTCTGCGGCGTAATCCCGTGCTTTTCGTTATACGCCAGTTGAATTGTACGCCTTCGGTTGGTTTCGTCAATGGCTTTTTTCATCGAATTTGTCACCCGATCGCCGTACAGGATGACCTTCGCGTTTATATTCCTCGCCGTCCGCCCGATGGTCTGCACCAGCGCGGTCTCACTCCGCAAAAAGCCCTCCTTATCCGCATCGAGGATCGCTACCAGCGACACCTCCGGCAAATCCAGCCCCTCCCGCAGCAGGTTAATCCCTACCAGCACATCAAACTCGCCGCTCCGCAGATCCCGCAAAATCTCCACCCGCTCCAGCGTCACGATCTCGCTATGCAGATACCTGCAGCGAATCCCCTTGCTCGACAAAAAGTTCGACAAATCCTCGGACAGCCGCTTGGTCAGTGTCGTCACCAGCACCCGCTCACCCGCCGCCACCCGCTCGGCGATCTGCCCGGTCAGATGGTTGATCTGGTCGGACGCCGGATGCACAAAAATCTCCGGATCCACCAGTCCTGTCGGCCGGATAATCTGCTGGACCACTTCCCCGTCGCACAACTCCAACTCATATGGCGCCGGCGTCGCCGAGACAAACACCGCATGCTTCCATCGCTCCTGAAACTCCTCAAACCGCAGGGGCCGGTTATCCATCGCACTCGGCAGCCGGAACCCGTGATCGACCAGCACTCCCTTGCGGCTGCGGTCGCCGGCATACATCGCCCGAATCTGCGGGATCGTTACATGCGATTCGTCGATAAACAGCAAAAAATCATCCGGGAAATAATCCAGCAGCGTATACGGCCGCGACCCCGGTTCCAGCCCCGCCATATGCCGGGCGTAGTTCTCGATGCCGCTGCAGTAGCCGACCTCTTGAATCATCTCTAGGTCATATTTTGTTCGCGCCTCTAACCGCTGGGCCTCCAGCAGCTTACCCTCGTGCCGCAGGTGGAGCAATCGCTCGTCCAGCTCTTCCTTGATGCCCGCTCTCGCTGCTTTGATGCGTTCGGCGGGCAGAATGTAATGCTTGGCCGGATAGATGAACACCTGCGACTCGCTGGCGAGGATGTCAGCACTAACCGGGTGGATGTACGAAATACGCTCGATCTCGTCCCCGAAGAACTCAAACCGCACCCCGAACGACTCGTACGACGGCCACAACTCTACCACATCCCCGCGAACGCGAAACTTCCCGCGGGCGAAATCGATATCGTTTCGCTCATAGTGCAGATCCGCAAACCGCCCCAGCAGGTCGTTGCGTTCGACACGGTCGCCCACCCGAATCGGAATGACGCTGGCCTGATAGTCCTCCGGGCTGCCGAGGCCGAAGATGCATGATACACTCGCGACGATAATCACATCATCGCGGCTAAGTAAGCTCGTCGTCGTCGAAAGCCGCAGCCGGTCCAGCTCATCGTTGCGGGAGGCGTCCTTTTCGATGTAGATATCCCGCTGCGGGATATACGCTTCCGGCTGGTAATAGTCATAATAGCTGACAAAATACTCGACCGCGTTGTCGGGAAAAATCTCCTTGAATTCTTCATAAAGCTGTGCGGCGAGCGTTTTATTGTGCGAGATCACCAGCGCCGGTCGCTGAATCCGCTCGATGACATTGGCCATCGTAAAGGTCTTGCCGCTGCCGGTAACACCCAGCAGCGTCTGATACCGCTTGTTCTCGATGATCCCCGCCGCCAGCGCATCGATGGCCTTGGGTTGGTCGCCCTGCGGCTCAAACGCACTCTGTATCGTAAACTGTCCCATAGTAGCCCGATATCATAGCACGATTTGGCTCCCACGGAAAGTGTAACATTCAGAGCCGCGACAGTAATGGAGCGGGCAAAGCGGAAAGTGTGCGTTCCAAAAGCACCCCTCCTTTTCAAGGAGGGGTGGCCGAAGGCCGGGTCGAATAAAATGTTGGGATTTTGGTTTGGTAATTGACGAAACATAGTTATAATATCCGGATAGATTGTAAGAGAACATTTAAGGAAATACGAACAGATAAACTTTAGGAACACAAGGATAAACAGATATGGGCGAACGGAATAAAGCCAAAAAAGAAAGTAAGAAAACTCCAAAACTCAATACCAAGGAAAAACGAAAATTGAAAAGAGA
>JAGGWF010000043.1 GCA_021157685.1 Planctomycetota bacterium
GGTGACTCCCCCACGCCCAAGCCCAAACGGGGCGAAAGAAAATTGAAACCCATTATTTTTGAAATATTAACAGCAAACTTGCCGCAGTTGCAGAAGCAACGGACTCCATATGTCCCGTGAAATCTCATTCATCATACATATCTGCAACCAGTTCCTTTCCCTGAGATAGTCGCTTTTGTAGTAAGTGTAAAACCCTTTTTCTTCCAATTGCTCCCCAATGTCCAGTGAACTGTAATGATGCGGCAAACGAATCGTCGTTACCGCTGGTGAGGAATATTCTTCGTCGGTGAGAACCTGCAATCCTGCTTTTCGCAGCTCTCTTCTCAGCCAACCGGAAACCTTGCTGTTTCGTGCATACTTTCTCTCGATATCAAAATCCTTCAAAGATGCATTCAACGCAACGACAAGATTCGACAGGATCGTGAAAGGGACTCCTTTGCATTGCGCATAACTGTTCAGATCGAGGTACTGCGGGAGTTTCCTTTCGGAGGGTGCCGTATTGTGGTTGTAGAAGACCATAGACAAGCCCGCGAATGAGCAGAGGCCCTTTCCGCTGACCGTCGAAGCAAAGTAAACATTTTCCAAGTCGACTGGGATGGTTCCTATTGAGCTGATGCAGTCAAGGCAGAGAAGAATATTGTTTTTGAGGCAGATTTCTTTTAGCGTCTTCGGATCATTGAGCATTCCGGTTGATGTCTCGCAGTGGACAGCCCAAAGCCATTTGATATTCTCATCTTCTCGTATGATGTGTTCGATTTTGTTTGAGTTGAACGGTTGGCTCCAGTCCTGTTTTACCGTTTCAATATCCAGAGCAAACCTTTGGGCACTATCGATCAGTCGGTTTCCGAACTCGCCATTGCTCAGGACAAGTCCCCGACCAGCAACGAGCGATAACTGTGCGGCGACTACATCGTTTGCAAGTGTACCCGAACCCATGAGTATTTCAACCTGCTTCGCATTCACCAGATCACAGAGAAGTTTTTTTGTTTCCCTGTGAATCACCATGAACTCGTGCGATCTGTGTGAGACGGTCATTTTGGCAAATGCCCTGCGGACAGAGGGGGCGACTTCAACGGGGCCAGGAGTCAGGATAACCGGAGCAGATGAGATGGTGGAAGTCCTCAGTGCGTTTTTTTGTGTGTGAGCGTAGTTGTGGTCCGTCAGGTACATGGGCTGAAACATCGCATGATCGTTTCCCACAACCGGCCCAAAGGGGACAAAACCCATATGTTCATACAATTTCTGCTGCTTGAGAACGCCGGAGATAACCGCAATGTCATGGCCGTTATCGAGACAGTATTTCACCGTCTTTTTGAGCAGGCCGTAAACGACACGGCTGTGGCGTCTGGATTTTCGCGACGCAAGAAGCCGAATTTCACAAATCGAGCGGTACGGCGGAAGATACGAATCGAGACCCTCAAGTTTTTTGTCGAGCGAGAAAGGACGCTTATTGCGAACGGCAAGCATCCCTAAGACCTCATTGTCATCGACACAGATTATATAGGTGTTTTCGGTGTGAAACTTATCCACCAGGATTCGTTGGCAGTTGGAATCGTGCTGAGGGATTTCTTCGACAAATGTTTCGTAGTTGAGCTTGTTAATCTGATCGAATTCCCATGGCTCGGACGCTATTTTGAATATCTGTGAATCAGCCATTTCTTCTCCTTGCTCTTAATAAGCCGCTTCCGGTCGCCGAGGCCGAAAAACCTCATATATATTTGCCCTGTGCGCAAAAAGTATAATCAGGATGAGCACAACCATTCCGATCATCTCCGACATCGGATACTTCAGGACGACAGCCGTGGCGGGTAAGGTGAATATGCCCACTGCTCCGCTGATAATGTATCTTCTTGTGAAAAGATACAAGAGGGCACAAACAGCCACAAGCACAATCAACAGTCGATAATCAAAAACCATCATCGCGCCCAGCATAACCGCAACGCCTTTGCCTCCTCGAAAACGCAATTGAACGGGCCAGATATGACCAATCACCGCTGCAAGAAATGTCACAACCACCGCCCATCGCTCAATATTCAGCAGCAGCGCAAAACCTACCGCAATAACACCTTTGATAATATCTGCGGCAAGCGTAACAGCATAGCCGGACTTGCCCAATGTTCGTGAGACATTTCTGGCGCCTGTGCCGCCGCTACCGGAGTTTCGGACATCATTGCCGGTACAAAGTCTGACCAGATAGTACCCCGTACAGACACACCCCAACAGATATCCTGCAACTACTACAAGGATTTCCTTTCCATATATCACAGTACTTCACCGTTCAGTAATGACTTGGGTCTTTTTTGAAAACTCACCACGAATTGTAACATGTTGTCGATATCTTTCAATGCCTTATTGTCAACTCCAGAATAACGGGGTATAAGAGAATATTTTCATTGTTATGCCGCCATTTTTTGCTAAACAGCGACGGGTGGCCGGAGTGACTATAAAAGCAACCCCCTCCCCCCTTTGGGGTACTCCCCCTTGGCAGGGGGAGAGCTTATTGGTCTTACCATCGCAATAGTTTTCGCAGTACCGCCAGCAGGGTTTTGGGGTTGAAGTAGTTTTTGTCTAAGCGAATGTGGACGGTTCGGGGGTCGGGGATTCGGACGGTGCCGGGGTAGCGGGCAAAGAGGTCGGTGGCGCTGGCGTCTTCGGGAAACGAAAAGATCACATCAGGCCGCTGAACAATGATGCTGCGAATGTTCCACTTAGCGGCGCGGATGCGAATTTGTGTCAGTTCCAGCAGTTGTGTGACCTGGTCCGGCACGGGGCCGAACAGGTCACGCAACTCGATTTTCAGCCGGTCGATGTCTTTGATGTTACGGGCCGCCGAGACGCGGCGATAGACCTCCATCCGCTGGCGGTCCGAGGCGATATAGCTCTTGGGGATATACGACGCGAAGCCCAAATCGATGACAGTTTCCGGCTCTTTTTCGACTGGTTCGTTGCGCAGCCGTTTGACCGCGTCACCCAGCAGGCGGCAGTAGAGCTCATAGCCAACGGTATTGATATGGCCGGACTGTTCAGGGCCGAGGATATTGCCCGCCCCGCGAATCTCCAGATCCCGCAGGGCAATGCGGAAGCCAGCGCCGAGTTGGGAATACTCCTCAATCGCTTTGAGCCGTCGGCCCGCCGGCGGCGTAATGCTGCGTGATTTCGGCAACAGCATATAGGCATAGGCGCGGTGCTTGTATCGCCCTACCCGGCCGCGAAGCTGGTGCAGTTGGGCCAGTCCGAACCGGTCCGAGTCGGCTATGAGAATCGTGTTGGCGTTGGGGATGTCGATGCCGGACTCGATGATCGTTGAACAAATCAGTACGCCGGTATCACCGGCAATAAAACGGATCATCGCGTCCTCCAGTTCGTGCCTGGCCATCTGGCCGTGGGCGATATCGATCTTCACCGACGGGTCGCCGACCATCTGCGCGACTTCATGAGCGAACCGCTCGATGGTCTGGACGCGGTTGTACAGGAAGAATATCTGGCCGTCGCGATTGATCTCGAACAGGATGGCCTTGCGGATGGTTTCTTCGGAGAAACGGGAGACTTTGGTCACCACCGCCCGGCGGTCCAGCGGTGGCGTGGACAGCGAACTGATGTCCCGCAGGCCGATCATCGACATGTGCAGCGTTCGCGGGATGGGCGTGGCGGTCATGGTGAGAATGTCGACATTGATGCGGAAGCGTTTGAGCCGTTCCTTGTGCTCGACACCAAACCGCTGTTCCTCATCGACGATCAGCAGGCCGAGGTCTTTGAAGCCGACATCGTCGCTGAGCAGCCGGTGGGTGCCGATGAGGATATCGACTAAACCCTTGCGGCAGGCGGCGAGTATTTCTTTGGCCTGCTTGGCGGTGGTAAAGCGATTGACCACTTCGACCGTAATGGGAAAATCCGCAAATCGTTCTTTGAACGAGCGGCCGTGCTGAACACACAGGACCGTTGTGGGTACGAGAACCGCCACCTGCTTGTTGGCTCCGATTGCCTTGAACGCCGCCCGCATTGCCAGCTCGGTCTTGCCATAGCCAACATCGCCGCACAACAGGCGATCCATCGGCCTGTCGGAGGCCATATCGTCTTTGATCTCGGCGGCGGCGGTGATCTGGTCGGGCGTTTCCTGATAGGGGAACGACCCTTCGAATTCCCGTTGCCAGAGGCAATCGTCGCCGAAATTAAAGCCGCCCAACTTTTCCCGTTTGGCCTGGGCATCCAACAGTGCGGCGGCCATTTCTTCGACGCCTTTGGCGACATTTTCTTTTTGATTTTCCCACTTTTTGGTGCCGATCTTACTCAGCGTGGGTCGTTTGGGCGTAGAACCGATGAATTTCTGAATCAGCCCGATGTTGGCGACCGGCACATGGATTTGAATCTTGTCGGCGTATTCGAGCGTGATATATTCGGCCTTGGCGCCGGACTTTTCCATCATCTGGACGCAAATAAACTTGCCAATGCCGTAGCTGATGTGGACGACAAAGTCGCCCTTTTTCAGATCGAGCATACTGTCAACCGATGAGACACTCTGAATCCGCCGCACCCGCCGCCGCACAGAGACCTGGCCAAAGACTTCGTGGTGGGTGACAACGATCGTGTTGAGTGAGCGAAGAATGAACCCGCGATGGATGAAGCCGATGAGCAGTTTGAGGTGGGGCGGGATTCGTTTGAATTTTTCGCGAAGGATTTCACGCACGCGCTGGAGTTCGGCCTGATTCTCACAATAGAACAGGACCTGCTGATTTTGTGACTCGGTCACGAGCTCTTCAAGGGCAACCCGCTGGTCCTTCCAGAGCGAACCGGCTTTGTGTTCGAACTGCTGGGTGCTGGTGATGTCCAGGTGGAAGTCAGGCTTGGCCGTTGTGCCAAAGCGGCTGATCTGGAGACAGATGAACTTCTGCATCGCCTTGTACACTGCCGACCATGGGTATATGCCGCGTACATCGTCCAGGCGGCTTAGAAAGACATCGGACACCTCGGCGACTTCGATGGGTTCTTCGAGGATGATCAGTGTTTCGGCGGGAAGCAGATTCAGCAGCAACTCTGTCTCGCCGGCAGTGATCGTCGTTTGCGGGGCAGCGATCTGTATCGATAGCAGGTTGTCGCCGGAAAGCTGCGAGTCCAGATCGATGCGGCGGAGGGTTTCGATCTGGTCGCCGAAAAACTCAATACGCACCGGCTGGGATTCGGTGATGTCAGAAACTGTCTGAATTTGCCCATCGCTTCGAGCTCCGCTCGGAGGCGATGCCACCCGGTAAGTGCAAACGGGGGCGAAGATGTCCGCGATGCCGCCGCGATGAGCGAATTGGCCCGGCACATCGACACGATCCACCTGCTCGAAGCCGTGATCGATCAGCCATCCGGCGAGCAACTCCGGCTCGATGGTTTGATTCACTGCCAGTGATAATCCCTGCTCGGCGAGTGTCTGCGGTTTGGCAACCGGCTGATTGAGGGCCTGTACGGATGTTGAAATCAGGAAAGGTTCGGGGTGTTCTTTGGCTTTTTGTTCGGATAGCCAAAGCGTCGTACGAAGCCGCCGGGCCAGGATCTCATCGGTCGCATCGGTGATCTCATCGGGGCTTTCCCAGACAGGAAAGGTTTGCACCGGCAGGCCCGCAAACACCTGAAGATCATCGGCAACAGTATCCGCACCGTCAATATGCGGACTGATGTACAAAACCGGCCTTTTCAGCATGTCCCACAGGTGTGCGGCCAAAGCGGGCGCAAACGATCCCCATGTCCCGCTGACATTGACCGGCCCCTGTGAGGGATCGCCGCTAGCCAAATGGGATACAATTTGGCAAACCGTCTTGTCCTTTTTTAAATCCAACAAAATATCATGTTCATCAGCATAGGCACGGCCAAACCTACCTAACTACCATTAGCATTCTCTTGCTCCCCCACGGCCAAGCACAGCTTGACCGATGCCACACCACAGGAAAATCATTCTTCAATTGTCAGTCCAAATCACCCCGGGCACCCACACTCCTTCTATGCCTTTTACCCTGCCCTGTTCGATAATGTTTGAAATTATTGTCGTAAACATTATACGATTTTTCCAGATTGCCTACATATTATCTTTCAGGCCGTTGGCCGCATAAATGCAGGTGATTTCAGCTTCATCGGTTGGGTCACTTGTTGGGTTTCATTTTTTTTATGGCTTCCAGCTGTCGAACCGCTTGGCGGTCGCGGGGGCGATTCATGGCCTTTTTGGATTGAATCAGTGCATCCCGATTCAGGACTTTCAATTGCACTCCTTCGATTTGGATGGTTTCACACAGTTGTTCAACCTGGCTGAAATCGCCCAATCCCTGTACGATGCTGACACAATCCAACTGCCCCAAATCCGTATCCAAATACAAATTGTTGAGATTTTGGCAATTTTCGGCCGTCAATGACAACGGCAGCCGTTTGGGTGTCATCCGATGGACCGGACTCAA
>JAGGWF010000214.1 GCA_021157685.1 Planctomycetota bacterium
TGGACGCAGCAAGCTGGTTTAGAGCTTTATGATCGAATTGTTGCCGTCTCCCAACAGCCCGATGGGCCTGAGATTATGGCCGCGATGAAAATGCAGGAGATATTGGCAACTTGTGAACCCGGACAGAGTCTGAAAATTACCCTGAAACGGATAAATGGTCAAGATGGTACCGTTTTTCAGGCAGCCCCGGCCGAACTCTGGTATGCCGATGCTGTGCAATGGGTGGTAGGGCATGTGCCGCGCAGCGAAACGGATGAACATAAGTTTCAAGCGATCATGGTGATTATGATTGCGATGGTTATCATCACAATTTTCCGGTGCTTGGCACGATTTTATCAATCCTATCTAGCCGCAAAGATTGTTAATATCGCAGTGATGCGCATCCGTGAGGATGTCTTTCGACATGTGATGTATATGTCCATCGGATTTTTCTCCGCTCGAGGCACCAGTGATACCACCAGCCGAATCCTGGGTGATGTCGGCGTTACCGGCAAGGGGGTCAATGTGCTTTTGGGCAAGGCCGTTCGTGAACCTTTTACGGCTATTGCTCTGCTGACGGTGGCGTTTAGTCTTAATTGGCAGTTGACGGCCATTTTTCTAAGTTCGGCACCTGTGGTCATTGGCCTGTTTGCCATATTGGGCAAAAAAATGAAGCGGGCGGCTAAAAAATCACTGGTTGTTACCGCTCAGATTCTGGGCCGTATTCAAGGGGCAATGAACGCACTGCCAGTGGTGAAGGTCTATAATCGTCAAGAACATGAAATTAGCCATTATCAGCAGGCGAACTGGTCACTGCTGAAGCAAAATCTCAAGATTGCCAAAGTAGAAGCCGGAACCAATCCGCTCTTAGATGTGATGGGGATGATGGCGATGTCTGCGGCGATTCTGGTCGGTGCGGTCTGGGTCAGCGGTGAATACCCCCGTCTTCAACCCACCGAGTTTTTTATCCTGATCGGTCTTCTGGGCGGTGCCGCCGAATCCATCCGAAAGGTCAGCAATGTATGGAACAGCATACAGCAGGCCAACGCCGCTGCCGAACGGGTCTTCGCCGTAATGGATGAGCCGCGTGAACTAGAAGCGGCGGATGCGGTAAACTTGCAGCCATTATGCAACAACATCAAATTCAACGATATTGTCTTTACCTATCCCGGCGCCAATACCCAGGCCTTGAAGGGAATAAACCTATCCGTTCCCGCCGGCCAGACGGTGGCGGTCGTTGGGCCTAACGGCTCCGGTAAGTCCACGCTGGTGAACCTGCTCCCCCGGTTCTACGATCCCGACAGCGGCGGGATTTTTATTGACGGCCAGGATATTCACCAAGCCACACTGGCCAGCTTGCGTGACCAGATCAGTATGGTCACGCAGAAGGTGATCACCTTTAACGATACGATTGCCCATAACATTGCCTACGGCAAGCCCGATGCGACAACCGACGAGATTGTCGATGCGGCCAAACGTGCCTTTGCCCATGAGTTCATCGAGCCGCTTCCCGATGGCTATAATACACTCATCGGTGAGAACAGTGCCGGATTCAGCGGTGGTCAGTTGCAGCGGATCGTGATCGCCCGGGCGATTTTGAAGAACCCGCAGATACTGATTTTCGACGAGGCGATGAGCCAGATCGACGCCGACAGCGAGTCCAAGATCCATGAGGCACTGCAAGAGATCATGAAAGGCCGGACCTGCTTTTTGATCGCACACCGGTTCAGCACCATCATCTCCGCCGACCGCATCGTCGTTATCGACGAAGGCCGCATCGTCGCCGATGGTACTCATGACGAACTAATCACCTCATCGGATGTCTATAAACGGCTGTACGAAACCCAGTTGTTTGGGACTTAGTACTACAGCGCGATTTATTACAAAATCTCGCTGAAATCCTAAGCACTAAAACCTATAATTCTAAACAATATCAAAAACTCTGGTTTTGTGGGCCGAAAAGTTGAGTTTTGCTTGTGGCGTGCGATGGTTAGGGATACAATCGCCGGGCGTTTGGACTGTCACCCAAAAAAGTGCTTCGCCCTTTAAGCTTTTCCTTGCTTTTTAGAATTAAATTTCCGTTTTAGGGTTGTTTTTTAGAAGTAACTGTGGCACTGTATGGTTTCTATATAGAATCAAAAAGATGAGAATATAGCTGCTTTTTAGAATTACAAATCATGCAGGAGACAGAAAATGAAACGACTCGCAGAAGCAAAATTGTTGAAATGGAAATCTTCATCCCGCCGAAAACCTCTAATCGTTCGAGGCGCAAGGCAGGTGGGCAAAACTTGGTTGATTAAACAGGTTCTGGCCGATCATTTTGACAGCATTGCCGTTGTTGATTTTGAAGCACGGCCAGATGCCGGAATACATTTTGAGGAAAATCTTGTTCCGCATCGCATTCTCAAATCCCTTGAATTTATTACCGGTCGAGTTGTGCCCGGAAAAACGATATTGTTTTTTGATGAAATTCAGGCCTGCCCCAAAGCCATTACAGCATTGCGTTACTTTTATGAAGAGATGCCAGAACTTCATGTTGTCGCCGCGGGTTCGCTGCTGGAATTTGCGTTTGGGCAAATATCAGTTCCTGTAGGTCGCCTGCAATACCTGCATATGTCCCCGATGACATTTTATGAGTACTTGCTTGCCGGTGGTAAGGATGTACTTGCGGAAAATTTGCTTTTGCACCCGTCAAAAATATCACCCGCCGTTCAGGATGTGATGTTGCGTGAGTTGAAGAATTATTTCCTTGTCGGTGGGATGCCGGAGGTAGTCAAGACATATTGGCAGAGCAATTCTTTTCTTGAGGCCTTTGAAGTGCAGGATGATATTCTCAAGTCGTACCAGCAGGATTTTCATAAGTACACTCCGAAAGTGTCGGTAAGTTGCTTAGACCGAGTGTTTGCTAAAATCTCTGAATCTGTGGGGCATCAACTCAAATATACCCATCTTGATGCCGACCATAGTTATCAGACCAATCACAAGGCATTTGATCTTCTATGTAAAGCTAAAATTATTCAAAAGGTTTCATCCTGTATCCCATCAGGATTACCTTTAGCGGGTTCAGTCAAGAGGCGATTTAAAGCGTGCATGCTTGACATTGGCTTAATGCAGCGGCTTTGCGGAATAGATTCGTATAAAGAAATGAGCAAGGATAATCTTCTTTCAATGTATCGCGGTCAATTAGCTGAGCAGTTTGTCGCGCAAGAACTGCTCGCATGGCATAGCGAGAAACTTTACTATTGGTCTCGTTCTGCCAAGAGTTCGAATGCTGAGATCGATTATCTGACGGTTCGTGAAGGTAAGATTTATCCAATCGAGGTCAAAAGCGGCTCAGCGGGGCGACTCAGGAGCTTGCATCTGTGCCTTGAAACCTATCCGAATTGCAAGCAAGGTTGGGTCTTGCAGGACGGGCCGTATCAGGCGTTGCCGGAGCAGAGATTGGTGTTCTGGCCGTTGTATGCGACACCGCAGCTTGGCAGCCGTCAGCAGTTGCCGTTAGAGTGTGATTAAATGTCCCTTATGGGCAAAAAAGTGGCCGGTGGCATCGGTCAAGCTGTGCTTGGCCGTGTTGACTGCCGAGTGTGCTTTGGGTCCAATAACAGCATTAACCGTTGCAAGGGCGATAAAAGCTGCTATCCGAGACCCCGCAGGGGTCGCAACAACGGTCGCTGCGGATAGTTTTTCACACCCCTATTCGGCTTAGAATGAATTCATTTTGTTCAAAACCAATCGACAATCGTCATTCGTCCATCGTCAATTACCTTCTTCCCGCTTGACCATTTCAGTCATATCGTTTATAAGGTGTGCAGATGCGTACAAAAAAAATCTCAAAAATGACAGCGGTTGCCGGCGAATGCCTCAAGAAACCCGTGGCATGGCCATCTTGGCCATGATTCATGGGCTCCGAGGTCCGTGCCACGATTTGTTTTGTTAGAGCGTATTATTAATCGAGACGGAAAACCCTGTCGGGTTTCAGCCAGCCAAACTCTGAAGATATAGGATTACAAGGGAAAGAGGTAGGTTTGAACAGTTTGACAGAGACGATGATTGAAAAGATTCCCGTGACCCATCGGTTCAGCACAGTCATCTCCACTGATCGCATCGTTGTCGATGTTACCCA
>JAGGWF010000163.1 GCA_021157685.1 Planctomycetota bacterium
ATATTAAATACAACAGCATCGATGCCGTGTCGGATCGGGATTTTTGTTCGGAGTTTATCTTTTGCTGTTCGCTGGTTTCGGCGCATCTCTCCCGGCTGTCTGCGGATGACGGCGGCGATTGTCAGCCACACGACATTCAATACCAAGCAGATCGCCGACGGACTCGATGAGGGGTTCCTCGATGCGACGGCATTGGCGGAATACCTCGTGCGAAAGGGTATTCCGTTCCGGCAGGCCCACGGCATTGTCGGCTCACTGGTAGCGCAGTGCGAAGATGAGGGCAAGAAGAAGCTGGGTGAATTGACGATAGACCAATTCAAAGCCGCTTGTGACAAGATTGAGCAGGGTGTATTCGATACTCTTGACCCGACGGGGGTGTGCAAATCTTATAAATCCGCCGGTGCGGCAGGCCCGGAAGCGGCCAAGTCGCAGATTCATTATTGGAAGGGGAAGTTGAAAGAACAATGAGTTCAAGAACACAAGAACACAAGAACACAAGAACACAAGAATGAAAGAATGAAAGAATTTCTATGAATAAACCGGCTAAGAGCTTTGAAGATTTATTTGTGTGGCAGAAAGCTCATGTTTTAGTGCTTTCTGTGTACAGAGCGACAAAGATGTACCCAAAAGATGAGTTATATGGGCTTGTCAGCCAGATGCGTAGAGCGTCGGTGTCGGTTCCGGCTAATATCGCCGAGGGATTTAAGAAACGAACCGCTGCGAAGAAAGGCCGATTTCTAACCATTGCGCACAGTTCTCTTGAAGAGGTGCGATATTATTTGATCCTATCAAAAGAATTGGGGTATTACGACACAGAAGATATGAAAAGGCAAGCCGAAGAAGTTAGTAAACTGCTAACGCTATACCGAAACAAGATTAAGAATTCTTGAGTTCTTGAATTCTTGAGTTCTTGTATTCTTAATTTATCACAATGAACGAAGACAAAATCACAAACTGGTTCGCCTCCCAAAGCAACGCCGACGCTACAGCATTCCCCATCGGTATCGGTGACGATATGGCGCAGGTACGCGGCGGTAATGATGGTACAGTACTCATTACCACCGATATGCTGTTGGAGGGGGCGCATTTTGATTTGCGGGAGTGTACTTTAGAGCAGGCGGCCTATAAGGCGATGGCGGCGAGCTTGAGCGATTGTGCGGCGATGGCGACGGTTCCGATCTGTGCGGTTGCGGCGGTGGCATTGCCAATCGGCTTTGGGGAGAACCAACTCAAAGAATTGCACACCGGACTGGTTGCGGCGGGGCGACCGTATGGTTGTGAACTAATCGGCGGCGATATTACCAAATGGAGTCGTACGGAAGGGCGGTTTGCGATTAATGTAACGATGCTGAGCAAACCCTCCGGCCACCATCCGCCGGTGCGGCGAAACGGTGCAAAACCTGGCGACATCATCTGTGTAACCGGCACACTGGGTGGGTCGATTGCCGGTAAGCATCTAATTTTCACGCCGCGAGTCAATGAAGCCCTTGCGATTACTAAGGCGGCCAAAATCAACGCCATGATGGATATTACCGATGGCCTGAGTACCGATCTGAATCGTATATGTACCCAAAGTAAGACCGGTGCGATGCTTTTGGCGGACAGTATACCGGTATCCGATGCCGCCAACGAAACGGAAAACTCGCTCGATAGTGCCCTGCACGATGGCGAGGATTTTGAACTGCTGTTTACCCTGTCGCCGCAGGAGTACGAAAAGCTGCCGCAATTGATGGCGGTTGCGATAACAAAGGTCGGCACGATTACCAACAGCGGCCGTATGGAACTGAAAATGCCGACCGGACAGATTGAACGGCTGACGCCAAAAGGGTTTGACCATTTATGAGGATTGGATTTGCAGCAGTGTAGTGAAGTGAAGCCCGTAGGGCTTCAATAAGAATAGCCGCGGGTGGAGGGAGTGAAGCGACCGAAACCTGTGGTGGGTGGTCATGAAAAAGCGACCCCGTAGGGGTCGAATAATCAAATGATTATACGCATTATTATTCAACCCCTGTTAGGGGGTTGTAAATATCGGGGGAACCGATACCACGGGTTGCGGCTTATCGGCTTCCACCTGCGGCTATTATTGTTATAACCCTTGCGGGGTCGGATAAAGACTCAATGATGAATAATAAAACAATTGAAATCGTAACGAACACGGCGGCTGAGACGATTGAATTGGGCCGCAAGATGGGTGTGTCCATGCGGGGCGGCGAGGTCGTCGCCCTGACCGGCCAGCTCGGCACCGGTAAGACGCACTTGATCAAGGGCATCGCGGCTGGGCTTGGGGTGGATGAATCCGATGCGGTCAGCAGCCCGACATTCGTATTGGTTAATGAATACTTCGGCCGCGACGGATTAATCCATATCTATCATATCGACGCCTACCGGATGGAGTCCGTTGCAGAGTTCCAATCGCTGGGCTTTGACGAATACTGCCGCCCGGACTCGGTGGTACTGGTCGAATGGGCCGATAAGGTGATGACCGCGGTGGAGGGGTTTGACCCCATTGTGGTTCAGCTGGAACATATTAGCGAGAATCAACGAAGAATCGCGATTCAAAATGCCTCGAACTATCGTTCTTTGATGCGCCCGCCAAAAGTCTGAATCGCCGACAAAAAACGGTGATAATGGGCAGAAAACGCCACCGTTTTCGGTTTTTTTGACTTTTGACGCAGGCGTCTATGTTATCTTATGTTATCAAGAAAACGGCTTACAGTTTTAATACCTGCAAGTCGCTTTTGTTACAAGAATAACAAGGGTGGGCCGTTTATCCTCCGCAGCTTTAACGAAGGAGGATGCCCATGCGGTTTTAAGCTGCAATCTTTTCCGGCTTAATGTGCTTGAGCAGGAATGTCAGGACCGCTGCGACGATACACGCGATAGCAGCGACAATGAACGCGGACTTGTGAATGTCCCCATGTTGCCCCAGACCTTACCGGCTATGACCGGCCCTAAGATGCCGCCGCCATAGGATGTAAAGACGGCCTCATAATTTGCCCCAAGATTTTTCGGGCCAAAGTTTTCCAGGGTCAAAAAAAAAGCTCGAAAGTGGTTTTCTTTCGAGCTTTTTTTGATATGACAATTTTACATGTCAGTATTTTAATCTGTAACTTCAATTTTTGCATGATCGACTGGTTTGAGCAGCAAAGCAATAACCGCTGCCGCAAGACAAGCGATACCGGCAACGATGAAAGGTGTATTCCATGCCGCAACGCCTGCTCCGGATGTTTTCGCTGCGTCTTTAAAGTATCCTGCGACTTGAGGTCCGGCGATTCCCGCAACGCCATATGCCAAAAAGACCCAGCCATAGTTGGGACCGAGATTTTTTGTTCCAAAGAAGTCTGCGGTCGCGGTCGGGAAGAGAGCGAAATTTCCACCAAAATTAAACCCAATGATACAGGCTCCGACAATCAAGCCGACTTTAGAGCCGCCCATTTTCAGGAAAGCAAGCATGATAATCCCCTGGAACAGGCACATTAGAAACAGTGCGATTTTACGACCGATTTTGTCCGAGACGGTTCCCCAGATAATTCGGCCAAGGCCATTTAAGATTGCATACCATGCCATGGCGGTTCCGGCAATGACTCCGGCTGCGGCGGTATCTGTTGTCGCACCGGATGCCTGAAGCGCATCGACCCCGAACAAACGGATGCAGTAAATGACCATTAAGCCCGCCAGTCCTGATCCAATAAACATCATTAGCAACATATAGTACTGAGGTGTTTTGAGCATCTGACGACTGGACAACTCAAGGCTGCCTACTGCGCCGGCATCTGTTAGGGCGGGTGGTTCCCATCCTGCTGGTTTATAGCCCTTGGGTGGGTCGACCATGAAGATCGAGCCGATTAGGACGATCACCAAAAAAACGGCACCATAGATTACAAACACACTCTGGACGCCGGGCAACCCCAACCCCAAAAAATTATCAGTTGTATTCAATAATCCCCCAAACCAGCTTCCGGCCAGTTTGACCCACAGTGTTGCACCAAAACCAAAGCCAGCAACACCGAGTCCGGCGATCATTCCTTTTTTGTCGGGGAACCACTTAATGCCGACCGCGATGGGGACAACATAGGCAATACCGATACCGGCGCCACCAATAATGCCGATGCAAATCAGTTGTGCGAGAAATGTACTGCCGAGAAATCCACCGAGAATGTAGCCGATACCGAGAACAATGCCTCCAAGAGCGGCCGCTAAGCGGGGTTTTTGTTTGGCCCATGGGCCCACTAAAACCATGACAAGTGCAAAACTCGCCAGTCCCGCTGAAAAGACCCACGCGGCTTGTTTTGCATCAAATCCATACAATCCACCTTCTTCGATAGGAATCGTTATTTTCTTTGTGAAAACGCTCCAAGCGTAGATCGCACCGAGGCAAAGCTGGATGAGGATGCCGCCAACGACTACCAACCAGCGGTTCATGACTTTTTGTTCGGACATTCGTAATTCCTTTCAAAATTAAAGAAAGCCGGATGCACCGATTAAAGGCGCATCCGGCAAATGGTGTTTGAGATGGTGTTACTTGTCGCGGTTGGCAATCAAACTTTCAACGATGCTCGGATCAGCCAGCGTGGAGATGTCGCCGAGATTATCGGTCTGCTTTTCGGCGATCTTACGCAGAATACGACGCATGATCTTGCCCGAACGGGTTTTCGGCAGCGACGGTGCAAACTGAACCGCTTCCGGAGCGGCGATGGGGCCGATCTCCTTGCGGACATGCATGACCAGTTCTTTCTTGAGCGCGTCGGTTTCCTCAACACCCTCGACGAGTGTGACATACGCATAAAGGCCCTGTCCCTTGATCTCGTGCGGAACAGGCGTAACCGCTGCCTCAGCGACTTGGGCATGACTGACCAGTGCGCTCTCGACTTCGGCGGTGCCGATACGGTGACCGGAGACATTGACAACATCGTCGATCCGGCCCATTAGCCAGTAATCACCGTCTTCGTCAATACGGCAACCGTCGCCGGCAAAGTAGATGTCATCATACATCGTAAAGTAGGTGTCGATAAAGCGGTCGTGATCGCCCCACATTGTACGCATCATGCCGGGCCAAGGTTTACGGATACAGAGCTTGCCGCCCTCATTCCGATCGCATTCACTTCGGTCGTCACGCAGAACAACTGTATCCACGCCAAAGAACGGGCGTCCTGCACTGCCCGGTTTGAGAGCCATAGCGCCCGGCAGCGGGGTAATCATGAAACCGCCGGTTTCGGTCTGCCACCAAGTATCGACGATCGGACATTTTTCGTGCCCAACCTTTTCATGGTACCACATCCAAGCTTCCGGATTGATCGGCTCACCGACCGAACCCAGAATGCGGAGTGAATCCAGTTTGTACTTCATCACCCACTCTTCGCCCAGACGCATCAGAGCGCGAATAGCAGTCGGAGCGGTGTAGAAGACGGTGACTTTGAATTTGTCACAGATATGCCAGAAGCGTCCGGCATCCGGATAAGTCGGTACGCCCTCGAACATCAAACTGGTCGCACCGTTAGCCAGCGGACCGTAAACGATATAGCTGTGGCCGGTGACCCATCCGATATCGGCGGTGCACCAGTACATGTCATCGTCATGGATATTAAAGACGGCCTTGTGAGTGACAGCCGTATGCAGCAAGTAGCCGCCGGTGGTGTGAACGACACCCTTGGGCTTGCCGGTCGAACCGGAGGTGTACAGGATAAACAGCGGGTCCTCGGCATTCATCGGTTCAGCGGGGCAGTCCGCGCTGGCATCAGCCATGACATCATGATACCAAAAATCTCTGCCGTCTTTCATGTTGCAAGGATCATCGGTGACTTTGGTGACGATACAGCTTTCGATGGTGGGGCATTTTTCCAGTGCTTCGTCAGAAATCTTCTTCAGGGGAATGTGTTTGCCCGCACGCAGCGAAACATTCGAGGTAATCAGCATCTTGCAGTCAGAGTCATTGACGCGACCCTGAATGGCGTCAGCACTGAAACCACCAAAAATGATTGAGTGGATCGCACCGATGCGTGTGCAGGACAGCATCACAATTGCCAGTTCCGGAACCATCGGCATATAAATCGCGACGCGGTCGCCTTTTTTGATGCCTTTGGATTTCATCACATTGGCAAATTTGCAGACTTCTGTATGCAACTCTTTGTAGGTGTATTTCTTAACGGCGTCTTCGGCCTCACCCTGCCAGACGATGGCGTCTTTGTTCTCAACGGGTGTGCCGAGATGGCGATCCAGACAGTTGTAGGAGACATTCAGTTCGCCGTCTTTGAACCAGGTGTGTTCGATCTTGCGGGCTTTGGTGTCCCAGGTGTATTCCAGTGCTTGGGTGGGTTCCTTGAACCATGACAGAGTCTTGGCCTGTTCCAGCCAGAAGCCGTCCGGATCATCAATCGACTGCTTCCACATTGTTTCATACTGTTCCACGCTATCGATCCAAGCATTGGATTGAATATTGGCGGGCGGGGGGAATTTCCGTCCCTCAGACTGTAGAGATTCCATACCCTTCTTTGTTTCCGACATAGCACCGCTTCCTTTCCAAAATAAGTAGAATTTAGACTTACTTGCAGGCCCTTTTTCTTAAAGGACTCTAATCACAGCCCCATACAATATCTATAAGTGGGCGGAGTTCAATAAAAAAATCACATTATTGTGAAAATGGGCGCGTAAATTTTGAAGATGATTGAATCGGTGAAACAAAACGGTCAATTTTGAAAGTTTATTGCATAATTCACGCCAGAAGTGGCAAGATTTTATCATGACAATTGGATTAAGGGAATGAAGTCAGGTCGTTATATCCCGCTTTGAAAGGGGTTTTGAGAGCAGATCGATAGCATTGCTTTACAATCGGACTATTCAGCTCTTTTATTACAATTATGTTGTTCTGAGATTTGTCTGAAAATAGTCCTTGTCAGGAGTGCCATTCGCTGTTACTTTCTGTCATCAGTTCTTTGATAATTGTATAGAAGCGTTTTTGGGTTCACCCCCGAGGTTTGGGGGAATAAAAGGGAATACGGTTAAAATCCGTAACGGTCGCGCCGCTGTGTGTGTTCGTTGTGTGAAAGCACAAATCTCTGTGGCATTGTCTCACTGTCCAGGACATTGGATGGGAAGGGGTCGCAGAGTAGAATACAAGTCAGAAAACCTTTACCTGAAGGTCGCTTTGTGTTGTGTTGTTCTCGCGAATGGAACAACGGCACCTCTGTCAGTCAGCGCAGAGTGGTGACTATCGATGCCACGCGTCCCTGACAGAAGTTATTTCTCCTAAATCATTAAGCCGTTGCTCTAAAATACGAGAGCAGCGGCTTTTTTTATTGGTCGATCGTAGC
>JAGGWF010000023.1 GCA_021157685.1 Planctomycetota bacterium
ATCGTACAGTCCAATTCCAACACCGTATCCGAGTTGTTGAATCGTTACTCGTATATCCTTTTTCCAGTAGATAGGATCCTTGATATGCCAGCGGTAGATCGTATTGAGATTGCCCTGTTCTGTGTTCTCTAAAGTGCGCAAACTCGTTCCCGCATATAAAAACGTCGCGTCCTGGAGTCCCCAGGATTGTCCAACAAAGTCCTCTGTTCCCGTGCCACAGATCGTTGGGAATTCCTGATCGCCGTCGAGGTATACTTTGAACTCTCCTTCTCCCCACCAATACGGTGAAAGGGTTCGAATTCCCAGTACGCAACCCAGAAACCGGCCTTTACCTTCCCGCTTCGGCAATATCTCGAAATCTTTCTTCAGCGTGGTTGGGTTTTCACGCCGGTAGATCGCATGGAGATAACCGGTCTCTTGCGGCAATGTATCCCCGATCGTATAGTCTATGTTGTAGTAGAATGGTGTTGATAAAAGATATGGTGTCTCTTTGGAAGATTCATTAACAATCTCTATCTTTACATGTTTTTTGAAAGGCATCTCCATCCATGAATTGAGACCCGCCATTGCATTTACTGAGTGGACAGCACTCTGGTAGGCCTTCACCTGGCCGTGCATCACGCCAAAAAAAGGCCCGATGGGAGTTTCAATACTGCAATGGGCCTGATTGTCCCAATAGACCCGAAGGATAAGCCCTTGAAGGATCGCTGGCTCTTTTGACAATGTCATCCAAATGTGTCGAATGACGCCCGGGCCATCGATGTCACACAGGACAATCGTTTCTCCCGGTGAAATATGCCTAGACGGCGAGCCTTTTCGGCCGACACCCAGATGGCTTGCTGCTTTGCCGCCGGCCCCTTTGTCTCCCGTGATGTTTTCAAAGGAGATTGACCGAGACTCGACGGAAGTCCCTACATCATAAACCTGCCCAACCGTACCGGCGAATATGCAACCCGTTAAACCCATCACTAACATGATGCCTAAAATCAGATTCTTCATTTTTCCTATCTCCTTTTAGCGGACTGTTAAAAGTTTTCTGTGAAACACACAACATAAAACAATGATTTACGCTCATTGTTTTCCTGCAATCTCTTCCCTTTCAGTCATATTGCACACGCTTCATCGTGAAGGAAACATTTCTACGAACTCACACTTATGTATGCGGGAGTCGCGACCTGCCACCCATAATGGCTGTATTCTACTCTAGCCATCCCATGTCATTGCTTGCAGCAGTCAGCAAATTGCACATCAGAATCAAGCCCGTCTTATTCGCGTTGGCTAAAAGACAGAGTCGGCGGTCAGGGGTGTTAAGGATCTGCTTGTAATTGGATCGAAACAGGCCACATTAATCGCCTGAGGTCGTTTTGGGTTTCATTAGTGCATCCTTAATTGCAAGGTTTTGAATATCAGTCCGTGCAGTATTGTACCACACTATCCGAATATAAACAGGTTTAAACTCGTGTCTCGAGAGAAAATCAGTGACTTTTTTCTGTTCTTGGCGATAGTTTCGGGGCAGATTTTTTGCAGGGTGTGACTTCCCCTGTCGTTACTTTTATCTCTGCGAGTACCGGTAAATGATCGGAAAGCCCCTTGGCGGCGGGAAGATTGGCGCAATTGAGAACAGAGAATCGACCTGATCGGCCGGTGTAAATCGTATCGATAGGATTTACCGTTGGATGAAATCGATGCAGTGCATTCGTACCATAGCCAAGGGCGGCAATCGCATCATGCAGATTGCCCTGATCAAAGGGCGATTGTGTGGCACTGTGATTCCAGTCGCCACCAATGATTAGATCGTCATCAACACGATCAGCTAAAAAGGCCATCAAAATGGCTTTTTGCGTTATATAAGATTGTTTTTTCTGTTCTTTTGTCATTTTTGAATAGCCGGGCATCCCCCACCAGCCAAAGTGTGTAGAAGCCACTGTAACCGAACACGAAGAGGTTAGTTGAACTGTTGCGGCCAGAATATTCCAGTAAAAAGGAATATCGTCGGGCAGGTAGGTGGTATCGAGGATCGGGAATTTGCTTAGCAGAGCAACCATATAATGACCATGATTCGGAGCGATCACTTTATAAGGCATGCCAAGCTGGGTTGAGAAGTCTTGCAATCGTGTATTGCCTGAATCCGTCCAGCGATTGCACTCCTGCAACAGCAAAATGTCGGGGTTGTGCTTCTTGACGAAACGGATAATGGCATCTGCTCTATCCGTATTGTAAACAGGATCATAAGAAGGAGGTCCCACCGGATAAGCCCCCTTGAGAATGTTGTATGTCATGACCCGGATAACCGTGTTCGGGTCATCCCCATACACATTTGCAACTGTCAGCAACAAACAAAGTGAAAATAGCGGTATTATTAAGCGTACTGTCTTCATATTTACTTCTCCATAGATATACCAAAGGCCCCTCATGATTTGGAGGACTGAGGCCAGACCTCGACGGAAGGCTATCCTATCACCAACCTGTTCCTTTTGCAAGGCCAATGGCGTGACTGTTCACGCTTTGCCGTTCGGCTACTTTTTAAGATCACGCACCGTTTCCAGGAGGGCATAGCCCCGGTGTGCATGGAAGTTGCATGTCGAAAGACCGGGATAGGATGAAAGCTCTCGGTGTTCTTTCTCTACAACTCCGGTATAGTTTTGCCGAGCGATCAGGATCGTCCAGTCGCCATTAGCATGGAGTTTTCCAGACTGATTGAGCTCTGCAAAGGGGATATCCACTTCACACTGCCATCGGCGGTCCTTATCGGTTGAATCATTCAGCGTTCCGTCTATCTTGGCGGCATAGTTCATTTTCAGCTTTAAATATTGCTCTGCTCCGGAAGCAGATTTCTGCGGCTCAGGCCAAAACAAACTTGTCTTTTTACCATGAGGCGTCAGCCAGATCTCCCAGTACCAATCACTGTATTCGGGTTTGAGAAAAACCTCGAACACATCGCCTAATTGATAATGCGGCTCATCGTCAACCTGACCTTTAGCGAGAATGTCACGATCTTCAAAGTCCGCGGAAATATATAAATGCCGGTCATGCCATGTGACCTTGACCGTGCCGCTTTCTTGCGGCGCCATGCCCTGATCATCTCCGCAGAGTTTAAGCGTATACGGAACAGCTTTTTTAAAGGTGTTTTCTTCGCCTAAACCATCAACGGTTACTTTTTCGCGGGCAAAAAGAGCGGTTAAACGGGACCTGTCCAGTTGAGGTTTTTCACCCGTCTGAGGCTTGTCGGAAAATCTGATCAACCTCCCCTGACCTCCGTTCAACTCCATACGGTAATATCCATTGACACCATTATAAACGACTGGCTCCAATGGCTTAAGCGTCCCATTGGCCGGGTCATAGTAATAGGCAAACGAAAAATTGCGGGTTGGCTTAAAAACAGCCGTTGCTTTAATGGTGGCATCGGCAGAGGACAGGGCCTGTCCATGTCGTTTATTGACGATCATAACATAGGCATCAGGATCCTCTGGATCATCCTGGTTGACAAATTCGCCTACGATGAAATCGTCACCATAAAATCGTTTCACCGTACTGCTGCCTGGGTCACCGGTATTGGGGAATCGTCTCGTTCCTCCGGGAACAGACTCTCCCGTATGAAAAACATTGACAGACTTTAGTTTCATTAAGGCCGGCCCAAGTGCGAGCAGTTCGGAGTTGATGGCCTTGGCGATCCAGTACTCCCGGGTCGGTTCACCTGTCTCATAGGTTACCAGCCCTTCTCCAAAACGGTTGACGGGTTTGATGCGCCAATTGTAATACCAGATTCCCTGAGCCCCGTAGGCCAGATGAGAATAAACCTGCCAACGCATATCCGACTCACTTTGTTGGCGATAATCCCAATGGGCGTTATTAATGACAAACCCCATCATCCCCAGATCGTTCAGCAGGGCATGTTTCCTGAATGTTTCCATATTCGGATAGTATTCAGGCCGGTCCTTGTTGTCGTTGAGGGATGGATAATGACAGTGAAGCAGGACAGGGGGGTGCACCTCACGAATGAACTGACGCAAGTACCCATCGTAATTTGAGCCGAACCGTTCAACCCGGCGTGTATTTCTTTGCCAGGCCCAATTCGGGAGAAGGTCGAGGATGGGCAAAAGGGGCCTGCTGTTATTGTTATAGATAGTTTCCATGTTTATGCCAATACCCGAAAATGCATCCGGCCGGGGCTCGTCCACCATTTGAAGCCCCACGACCTGTGGGTCATCGGCACGCGGAAAGCTCAACAGAAACTGCAATCGTTCTTCATCTTCATAAGGTTTTTTGTAAGCACTTAAAAGAAGATTAAGTCCCGTCGCCGCTGCATTGTCATAATGCTCATCAGGGATCGTGACCAGTGTTAAATTGGCGTCCGCATAGGTTTGGTACTCCTCTTTGGTGCCATCGAATCGGTTGAAATAAGACCAGGCCGCGATTGGGAAACGCTGTTGGCTGCGTCTCCAGTTGTGCCATCGCTGAGACGCTTTTTGGGACTGCGAGATGTCTCCCAAAGCAAGGTTTGCCAGTACGGATACAGCCAATAAAAACACGCAAATGTTTGATTTCATAATAGACCTCATTTAGAATTTGAAATTTCATCTTCAATTTGAGCACGATTTTGGTGCTCAAACACCATACCATCATCCAGGCTGTCTCGTTTAGCCGTCGCAAGGGTCTTGAACATATAACGCAGATCCTTCAGGCCGCCGATAAAGAACCAGACCGTCACGATCGCTCCCATCACCATGGAGATCCATACATAACTGTGCCAGAATGCAGCCCACCATTGCTCTGGGATTTCTATGAGTTTATTACATATCAGGCCGATCACGAAAACCGAGAACCAACCGATACCCCAGATAAGAACGGAAAGCCGAATCATTTTATCCGTCGTCGTAAATTCCTTTCCTCCGATCAGAGCTTTAAGCCCCCGCGCCTCCTCCAACTCCGGTTTTGTTTCGCCGGGTCTATCTTCTTTGATCATATACCTGCCGCGGTGCAGCATTTTTTCAAGGTTAAAGGGTTCTTGGTTGTCTAAGAGCGAAACAACAATATAGGTAACGATTGCTGCGATTGCCGCCCAGAATCCCAAAACAGCGCCGGTTTGCGATGCGATATAAAATAGAACCTTGTTAGTAAACGGTGTACTTATATGCATTTGAATAAGTATCACTCCGGTTGTTCCAAGCAGGCCGCCTGTGATCATCGCGCACCATGCCGCCAGCGTTGTCCCACGCCTCCAGTAAAGACCCCCAATGATTGCCGAACCAACACCGCCCATAAAGATCGCCCCGGTAATCTGGAAATACATAAATATATCCTGGCTCTGGCGGAAAAAATAACTCCAGCAGAAAACAAATAGGGCGACGCCTATAATGGAACATCTCAACAGCACCATATGTTGTTTGGGCTTAAGTGGTTTCTTTCTGAAAGGAACGATGACATCCTGAACGAATATACTGCCCCAAGTGTGCAGATAGGTGTCATGGGTACTGATGAAAGCGGCCACCATGACCGCACAAAATGCCCCGATCAGACCTTTCGGCAGGATATGAACGAGTACCAGCGGGACATTGACCTGTGCTTGTATTTGCGGATTCTCAATCCCTGCAAGGGTGTGATTGACCTTCGCGGCAACATGAGAAAAATCGGGATGGTTCATGATGACAAAGGCACTGACCGAAAGAAGCAGAAGAAGCAGTGTCAACGCGACAAAACGCCAGTTGGCTAATATCATGGCCATTTTTTGTTCGTGGGGACTTTTCGATGAACAGAAATACCCCTGCTGTCCCTGCCAGGAAATAACACCATAAAAACTTCCAAACGCCAGAATCAGGAAAAACCAGAGATTAAAATCACTGATGCCGCTTGTCTCGAACGGGTTTAATCTTGACTGGCCAACTTGAGCCATATTCAATCCTTCGAGGATCGTGTCCCAGTTAAATTGGCTGAAAAGAAAAATAAGGATGATGATAAAAACGACATTACAGAAAACGCCCTGAAGAAAATCTGTTACAATGACGGCGATCTGACCGCCGACAAATGTGAAAAACAGGGAGACCCCAAGCAGGAATATCATAATCGTCACAAAGGTTGAAACCGTGATTCCAAAGAGTACCATCGATTCCGGCAGGCCACAGAAATAGATAAAGAATCGTGAACCCACCGCCGGGAAGATACCGAAATTGACGATTCCTGCTCCAAATCCGAGCATTCCTGCGAAGATCCTGAAACGCTTGCTGTATCGGATTTCAAAAAACTGGGCTAGCGTAAAAACGCGTGTCTCCCGGTATCGATAAACCACCCACCCTGTGACGGCGATGATAATACTGACCGCAAAGAAAATGAAAGACCACCAGACAGCGGTGAATCCGGCCTTGTAATATTTCTGGAATTCTGCAATGACGGTGATCGCCCCCAGACTTGATATTCCATAGGCTACCGCAAGAACATACCGACCTGCACAGCGGTTGGCGGCCATAAAATCAGCAACGCTGCGAGTGAACCGTTTTGTGTACCAGGCCATGAAAACGAAAAATGCAGTGACCCCTAAAACGATGGTCCAATCAATCCAGCTTAAGTTCAATTTAGTGTCCTTAAATAGTGGTTACAGTCAATGGTTAAAACAAATTCGATCATTGTTAAGATCGATTAACAAGCCGGTCCTCTATCATTGAGCTGAGTCTCGTATGATTATTTTGGGGTTTACGAAAACCCCTTGAGCAGTCGGCTTTTCGGCATCGTTTTCAATCATTTCGATAAGCATATCCACCGCTTTGTGTGAGACCTCTCGGTAACACAGATCCGCCGTGGTTAGTTTAGGCCTGACATGTCGTGACACATCAAGATCGCCGCTGCCGGTAATGGCGACATCGCCCGGTACTTGATACCCTTGGTCCACCAAGCTGTTGAGTATCTGAGCGGCCCATAAATCGGCTGTAACGACAATTGCATCGGCACCCTTGTTTTTGACAAGGTCGTAGATGATCTGCTGGGCGGTAAGGTCATCAATACGGTTTAAATCAGAATCCGGTTCCCGATGGCGGGTTCCAACCCAAATCAATTCTTCGGCGGCTTTTAGACCCTTCTCCACGAGCGCCTCGACATACCCACGGTGAAAATGTGGGCCGGTGTACCAATCCAGGTCGCTACAGACAAAAGCGATCCTCTTTCGCCCTTGACCGAGCAGGTAGTTGACCATCTGACGACCGATCTCGGCAAAATCCACCCCGATATAGGTTGTTCCCTGGATACTCGGCTCATCAATAAAAATAACATTTTCGATTCCGCTGCCGGTGATTATTTTTGGGACCAGATCGTATTGACCCGGATAGGCGTGGTGCATGCAGATGACCCCGTCAACGCCGCGGCTTTTGAATTCTCCAAGGCACTCCTCCAGCAAATGGGTGTCAGGCATTTCGTGCAAAGCCATCAAATGATACCCCTTCTGCCTGGCCCGCGTTCCCATTTCTGAAAATCGAATGCTGTTTGCAGGGGAGTGCCTTGGATCAAGGAGAATCCCGAGAGTATGGCTCTTTTTACCCGCAAGCTGTCGTGCGGCCAGATTGGGGATATAGTTAAGCTCTTTGGCGAGATGTCTCACTTTTTGGGCGGTTTCCGGCCCCACGCGAATATTGTTTCTCCCGGTCCCCTGCAGCACTCGCCCCACGGTGGCAAGCGAAACCCCCGCTCTCTGGGCGATATCGACCATTCTGACCTTGTTTTTTGTATTCTTTCGGCTCATTTTTATTTTCTCAATAAAAAATGAATTCTTCTTGATATTACGCTCTATCAGATTGTATGATACTTGATATAGCGCTCTCATGAGATAGTCAAGGATTTTTTTAGAGTTTATTATGATTCGACAGTTGCCGGGTATAAACGATCCAGCCGATCGGCCTCATGTTTTTTATGGGTTTTAGAGTGAATATGAAAACTGAAAAAGAAATATTCGATAAACCGTATATTCAAAATTTGCCGCGTATTCTCCAATCAGGATACACTCCGCCTGATGGCGGGATCGGAGATTTTTCTATTGTCCGCCATGAAGGAAAATGGCATGTGTTTTTTATCCATCGGCTGTTCGGTAGGCCCATGAGCCCTCACTGTAATGAACAGGAGATCGGAATCGGTCATGCGATCAGTAATGATTTACTCCATTGGCAGACGCAGGATGATGCGATACAGAGACGCACTGACAGCTGGGACTGGGCCCATGTATGGGCGCCATCGGTCGTGCGGAATTCGGGTCGATGGTATATGTTCTATACTGGAATGGACGAAGCGATTTATCAGCGGATGGGCGTGGCCGTCAGCGAGGACCTTACAAACTGGCAATACCCCCAAGAGAAACCTGTTCTTGATGTGTTGGATTACCCATGGGCGAAAGCGGGGGGCGTACTCAATGATGCATCCCTGTCTGGCTATGTCAATTGCCGCGACCCCTTTGTTGTTAAATTCGGCGATGACTGGCTTTGTTATTATACGGCGTTGTCCAATACCGATAAGGCCGTGATCGCGGTTGCCAGCAGCAGGGATTTGATAAGTTGGAAAGATAGTGGTATCGTTGCAGAGCGTCCGATTCAGAACGGACAGCAGGAGGGCACTTACATGATGGAGTCTCCTGCTGTTTTCGACCACAACGACCGGTACTACCTTGTTTACAATCAGGCTCGCGGGATGAAATATATTATGTCAGAGAATCCATTCGACTTTTCTGCTGGAAATACAAATGTTTTAATTGATGGCTTATACAATTTTGAAATGCTTGACAGAGAAACCGGACTGTTTGCATGTGCGAATATGGGGTATTATTCGAGCCTGCGTTTCGGTCTGGTTGATTTTGACAAAAAGGGTTTAATGCATTTCAAATCACCTAACTTGCTATAACTAATTTTAACGAAGGAATGATTCATGGGGTATATCCACTTTTTTGATGATTGGCAATTGATTTCATACCGTAATCTGCAGCGTAAGCAGGGCCGGCCGAACTATGTCCCTGAGGCGACATTAGCCGACAGCTTAACCGAAGGCACCTGGAATTTTCCATTGGTAACGCGCGACCCGCAAACGGGCAAGTATATCGGTCTTTATGGCGGCGCTGCGAGTCTGCCGCAAAACGCGGAGATAACCATTCCACCAGGAACCGATCCGAACCTCATTCCGCGCACTCAGGTTTTGTGTTATGCTGAGAGTGAGGATGGGATTCACTGGCAATTGCCGGATCTTCGTGGAAAGGCTAAATTTGACGGGCCGGTCTTTGCTCCGAACCAGGTTTTTGGCCTCAAGCAGGGCCTTGATGGCGGCCCGCCGTATTACGACCCCTTTGATCCCGACCCCGGTCGGCGGTTTAAATACCTGATCAACTACAGACCGACGGATAAAAAAGATGTGATGCGGGCCTTGGTCACCTCTCCGGATGGAATCAACTGGCGAATAGCGCATTATTTTAGGGACCAGAAGGGCACGGACACACCGACCTCTGTTTTCTATCATCCGGAAAAACAGGCGTATATTTTCAATGTAAGGCAGTACTCTGGTGACCGCCGCATTTTTTTCTTTGAAACCAGGGATTGGGAAAATTTCACAGAACCCCAACTCATTATGCACCCTGACTCCATGGACCCACCGTTGGTGGGCTTTTACGGGATGCCGGTCATGAGATATGAAAACCTGTTCCTTGGGCTGTTATGGAAGATTTATTGCGATCCAGGCTCCAATATGCTGCCCAATGGGGCGATTGATTGTGAACTTGTTTACAGCTATGATGGCGATCATTTTAACCGGACAACCCATGAGCCGTTTATCGCGTGTAACGAACTGTGTGAGCACGGCGGCGGCTGCATTTATACCGGGTCGATGCTGGTGGATGAATCTGATCAAATCCGTTTTTATTCAGGGGCATCCAAGGCGGAGCATTTTCAAAATCAGCATCTCAAAGATGCGGCTTTAATGATGCATTCCTTAAGATTGGATGGATTCATGTATCTGGCGACGCCGTCTGGCAAAGGGTGCTTGCGAACTCGGGCATTCTATGTCCAGGGCGATGATTTGCGGATTAATGCCCGGTCGCCGTATGGAGGACTCCGGGTTCGACTCCTTGATGAAAAGGGCGACGAACTGCCGGGTTTTGGTTTTGATGACTGCATCCCGTTGGTGGGCGATGAGCTTTTCTGGTCACCGATCTGGAAGGGCGGAAAAACCTTTGGCGATGCGAAAAGC
>JAGGWF010000209.1 GCA_021157685.1 Planctomycetota bacterium
ATGTGGAGTCAAACGAAAGAGTGTTGCGTGGGGTTGTTTCATCGCATTCTCCCTTTTTATCAGGCAGGGGGGCATTTACTCTGGCCGGGGCGGTGTCCGATTTGCAGAGAATCCATTCTGCCTACCGATGAGGGGCTTTGCCAATCCTGCTGGCAGGATTTGTCCAAAGCGGTTTCGGCCGATTACTGCCGCCGCTGCGGCCGTGATGTGAGTCCTTATGGGATTGTCCAGGGCAAATGCGGCCACTGTCAGGATATTCAGCTTGAATATGATAGCATTATCCGGGTGGGGTGTTATGAATCGACGCTGCGGTCGATGATTTTGAAGCTGAAATTCTCCGAAAAGACCGAATGGGTTGCTCCTTTGGCAACCATGCTCCGACAAGCTATGTCTGCTGTTCGCCTATCCGACCAAATTGACATGCTGACCCCCGTTCCGCTTCACTGGAGGCGGAGGATAAAACGCGGCTTTAATCAATCTTATCTGCTGGCCAAAAAGCTTAAACTTCCGCGGATCCCGGTTTCGACCGACCTGGTCCGCGTTCGGCATACCAAACGCCAGTGGGACCTGAACATTGCTCAGCGGCGCCGAAATGTCAAGGGGGCATTTGCCGTCCGCAAGGGCCACTCATTTGCCGGCAAAACCGTTGCATTGGTCGATGACATTACCACCAGTGGAGCCACGCTTACCGAATGCGCCAAAACTCTCAAGAAAGCGGGTGCTCGCAGCGTTTATGCAGTTGTGGTTGCAACGGCCTACCAAGACGAATGATCCATCGCTTATTATCATGGCCGGCTTTGAAGAGTCCTCATGATTGAACGCTTCTTTTTTGTCTTGACAATGGATAGGGGGGTGTCATATCCTCCCCTTAGTGCTTCTTTGACAGCGGCAACCCAAATAGACCAGTTAGGGGTCGTAGAAAAACAAATAAGGCAATTCGTTTTTCGAAAACCCACCCAAATAGTGGCGAGGCACACGAAAAAGCGATTGTTGCAGAAAAACAGTGCCGTGTTTGTTTTCTGACAGCCCCTAAAGTTAAGAACGATGTTTGGTCAGATTCTCAATACTTGAAAGGAACTTCAAAATGGACACGAAAATCAATCGAAGAGATTTTAATAAATTATCGGTATTAACCGGCATGGGGCTGACGGCAGGTGCTGTTCCTAATGTCTTGGCAGCCAGCCCAAATTCAACCGTAACGGTTGCCGTTGCGGGACTTCGCTCTCGTGGTACGGTGCTCATTCAAGAATTTGCGTCTTTAAAAAACTGTTCCGTTAAATATGTAATTGATGTAGACGATAGATATCTGCCGAAAGCTGCCGAAACAGCTGAAAAGCTGCAAAACAAACGGCCGCAGGAAATCAAAGATTTCCGCAAGGCCCTCGATGATAAAGATGTGGATGCTCTGATTATTGCTACGCCGGACCATTGGCATGCTCCTATGTCGATTGAAGCGGTCAAGGCCGGCAAACATGTTTATGTGGAAAAACCATGCGGCCACAACCCTGCTGAAGGCGAGATGTTGGTTGAGGCAGAAAAAAAATATGGCAAACTGATGCAGATGGGTACCCAAAAACGGTCATTCCGGATTGTAGAGCAGATGATACAGGAGATCCGTGAAGGAGTGATTGGTGAAGTTTATTTTGCCCGGACATGGTACTCGCGTAAGCGGCCGCCCATCGGCTTTGGCAAAGTTGTACCGGTTCCCTCATGTCTTGACTGGGACCTCTGGCAGGGACCGGCTCCAAGAACGGACTACCGGGATAACCTGCATCCCTATAACTGGCATTGGTTCTGGAATTGGGGCACCGGCGAGGCACTGAACAACGGGACACATGACATTGATGTTGCTCGTTGGGCGCTCGATGTTGACTATCCGAGTAAAGTTACAAGTCTTGCAGGGCGTTTTGGTTACCCTAATCAGGATGACTGGCAGGCCTTTGATACACAAAATCTTACTGCGGAATACCCAGAGGGGAAAATAATTACATGGGAAGGCCTCAGTTGCCTTACACTGACTCTCTGTGACACTGGCAGAGGGGTTATGATCGTCGGGACAAAGGGATGTATTGAATATCGGACTTCGGACTACAAAATTTTCGATATGGATCATAAGCTTGTGCGTAAAGAAAGCATTGCGGCTAGAAGTGCGGATCCTACTAATACAGCTGACCCCGGTCTGAGTGATTATCATGCAGAAAACTTTATTGACTCAATCCTCGGGAAAGACACGATCAACTCCGCGATGACAGATGGCCATAAATCGGTGTTGGTCGGCCATCTTGCCAATATTGCCGCTAGGACCGGATCGACGATAAAGTGTGATCCTCGGAATGGGCATATTCTGGACAATCCAGAGGCTCAGAAACTTTGGTCTCGTGAATATGAAGCCGGTTGGGAACCCAAAGTTTAGAAAGTAAGCGAGTGACAGTTTTTGAGATACAATGACAGAGAGATCGTATTGAGTGGTGATGCGGTATCTCTGTTTTTTCTATTCTATACTGATCACAATTGAGAATTCTCGTTTCTATGCGGCTATGTAGCACCGCGGTCATAAGTTGACGATTTTACTTGCGGGAATTTACGACCCTTAGAGGATCTATTGGAGGCAGTCAATACATGGAACAAGTTCAACGCACGGTGTTTTATCAATCGCATGTTGATGCGGGCGCCAAAATGGTGGATTTTGCCGGTTGGAAGATGCCGATTCAGTACTCTGATGGGATCGTCACGGAGCATTTGTTGACCCGGAAACATGCCGGGCTTTTTGATGTTTCGCATATGGGGCGTTTTCAGATCACAGGTTCCCAGGCGATTGCGTTTCTTCAGTATGTTTTGACGAATGATTGTGCAAAGCTGGCCATTGGTCAGGCGCAATACACCATCTTGGCGAACAAAATGGGTGGCGCAGTTGATGACGCCTTTCTTTACTGCCCTGAAGAGGGGGCATTTCTGCTGGTGGTTAACGCTTCCAATAAAGATAAGGACTGGGAGCATCTTCAAAAGCATTTAGCCAATTTCCCGGAAGTCCAGATGGATGATGTCAGTGATTCGCTGGCAATGATTGCGCTGCAGGGGCCGGAAAGCGAAACCATTCTTCGTTCGTTGGTGACGGATGGGATGCTGCCGAAGTCAAAAAGAAATGCCCTTGGCAGTGTTACGCTGGCTGGGGTTGAGGTTCTGGCAGCGAGAACGGGGTACACGGGCGAGTCGGTGTGCTTTGAATTATTTATCCCGCTTGACGGAGCTGTTTCGGTTTGGAACAAAATACTTGGAGCCGGCGCGAAGCCGGTGGGCTTGGGGGCACGCGATACGCTGCGATTGGAGGCGGGGCTGCCTTTGTATGGTCACGAGTTGGGGATGGGTCGAGATGACCGGGATATTCCTGTTTTTGCGATTGGCCTTGCGGTTTTCGCTGTTTCATTTGAGGACGCATCCAGGGGATTTATCGGTCGGGGCATGCTGGAAAAACAGGCGAAGGCCAGAGGACTCTACAAGCAGGGGCAGTTTTCACAGACCTCGGCGCTGCCAAAAGTCATCCGTCAATTTCAACTGTCCGACAAGGGTATTGCGCGTGAAGGGGCGGCGGTGTATCATGAAGGGCGACAGATCGGTTGGGTTTCCAGCGGAACGATGGTGCCATACTGGGAATACGAAAAGGACGGCAAAACGGTTTACCTTAAACAGGAACAGTCACAGCGGGCGATTGGGTTGTGTATGGTTGAGCCGCAGACATTGTCCATTGGCCGCAATGTTGAGATTGAGGTCCGCGGTCGAATGCTTAAAGCGGTGATCGTGGCTCGAAATATGGAAAATCGGAAAACAAAGATGACATATGCTTTACTCACGGGTCACAATTGAGAATTCCCGTTGCGATGCGACTGAGTGGTTAAATTTCCCGGAGTCGGCAAAAAGGACGGCTGATGCCCGAAGTGAAAATATCTTGAACTTTCGATATTAAGCTCATATAATCCCAGCACACTATACTTATTAGGAGTTTTTATGTCACAAATAGATAATGAGAAAATGTGCGAATCAAATGTCACCGAGGAGTTTGAAAGACAACCTGTACCGAAATCCTCTCTACTTGGTTTTAAGAGTTTTATAGGAATGTACGCCGGTGAGCATTGTGCCGGCACGGAATTGATGATTGGTCCGCTGTTTGTCGCTGCCGGCGTCAGTGCTTTCGATGTTGTTATCGGCCTGTTGCTCGGTAATGCTTTGGCGGTGATGAGTTGGATGTTTTTGTGTGCTCCGATTGCAACACGTACACGCTTGACTCTGTACTATCAGCTTGAAAAGATCTGCGGCCGCTGGCTTGTCATCCTCTATAATCTTGCCAACGGTATCATGTTCTGTTTTCTGGCTGGGGCGATGATCACGGTTTCCGCTACGGCGGTCGGTGTGTGGTTCAATTTTCCCATGCCGGAGTTGAGTGATGTTTATCCCAACAGTGTCGGATGGGTACTGGCCGTTGCTGCGGTGGGCGCATTGATCTCTGTTGTCGCCGCTTTTGGGTACCAAACAGTTTCAAAATTTGCCAATATTGCTGCGCCGTGGATGGTGCTGGTCTTTCTTGCTTTCGGGCTGATTGGTTTGCGGCAGTTTATTACGGCTTCCGGTGCCGAAGTCGGTTCATTCGGTGATGCCTGGACATTGGCTAAAACGCATATCTGGAAAGGGGGCGATCCATTACCGGGGCAGGTGAAATTTACCTTCTGGCATATTACATTCTTTGCCTGGTTCTGCAATATGGCAATGCATATCGGTATGTCCGACCTGTCTATTTTCCGTTTTGCCAAAAAGTCTTGGTACGGCATAGCCGCCAGTTCCGGGATGTATGTCGGCCACTTCATGGCGTGGCTGAGTGCTTCAATTCTCTATGCCTATCAATTGCATCTGGACCCGGCGGATACCGCGGTTTTGCCCGGACCGCTGGCCTATCGAGCCGCTGGAATAGCAGGGATTATTTGCGTGATTGTTGCCGGATGGACAACGGCCAATCCAACGATTTACCGTGCCGGATTGGCCTTTCAGGCGATTATCCCGAAATGTTCACGCTTTACCGTTACATTGATTACCGGAGCGATTGCAACCATTGCGGCGATGTTCCCATACTTTGCGATGAAACTACTCGGTTTTGTCGCGCTGTATGGCCTGATCCTGATGCCGATGGGTGCGGTCATATTTGTGGACTTCTGGCTGATCAAAAAATTCGGTCTCCAAAGTTCCTATGCGGAAGTCAGCAAAACCTCGTTTAACTGGGCGGCTTTCCTGGCTTGGGTGGTGCCCGTTAGTGTCTGTGTCTGGCTGTTTAAGGCAGGAATTCTTGAGATCTACTTTGTTTCCCTTCCGGGTTGGTTTCTCGCCGCCATTCTGTATATTTTGATCAGTATGATCTATCAGAAAAAAATCCGTCCCCAAATTAACCCTAAGCAGGAGTCATAAAATGAAAATGATTGCACAAATACTTTCCTGGATCAGTTTAGTTGTATTAATGGTGCCTTCCGTATTATTTCTGGCGGGCAAAATGTCGTCGTTGGATCAGGTGAAATGGGTGATGCTTTTAGCGACCATTTTTTGGTTTGTTACCGCACCGCTTTGGATGTGGAAAGAGAGCGACTAACAGTATGGATACTTTTTTTGACAGGGATTTGAGGGACCCTATTTATGAAAGCGATGATGTTAACGGGTATTCTGCAGATGGAGGGGAAAGAGTGGTCGGATCTGCTTATCGTAAAAAATGATGATGTCCTGCTGAAAATCAAATCGGTTGGGATGTGCGGGTCTGATGTCCATTATTACGAAACCGGGTGCATCGGCAGTCAGACCGCTCAAATCAACAAATATAGGTTTTTCTTTTAGATTGCGAGTTGGATATCCCTGGTAATACTTAGGGTGTTTGCATGTCTCTATCTATTCGGGATGACCACATTGGAAAATATAAAAATGGCCTTTCTGCCTCTGACTGTTGTATGGTTTATTTTTGCGAGTTTATGGATATGTTAAAGCAACTCAGATTCATCAGATAAATGATTTGGGTTGTATAAAGTTTGAGGTAAATGAAAGATCGTACATTGTCATAGGGTTTAAAGAAGACTCTTGAGTGTTTCACACAACCCTTTCAGTTGTTCCTGTGTGTGGTGTGCCTGTGCGGACACACGAAGGCGCGCGGTTCCTGACGGAACGGTAGGCGGGCGGATGGCTGAGAGAAAGTAGCCCGCTTCGAACAATTTTTTTGATAGGCTCATTGCTCTTGCCGAATCGCCTATGATGACCGGGATGATCTGTGTGGTGCTGTTGCCGATATCCAGCCCCATTTCTGTAAAGGTGTTTCGCAGATAGGCGGCATTGTCTTGTAATCGTTTACGGCGGTCTGGTTCGGTTTGGATGATCTCAACGGCTTTCATTGCCGCCGCGGCGACCACCGGCGATGGGGCGGTGGTGTAGATGAACGGTCTTGCCCTGTTGATGAGGTAGTCTTTGACCGCTTTCGGTCCGGCGATGATCCCGCCGGTGGTGGCAATTGCCTTGCCCAGCGGGACGACGATAATATCGATCTGTTCCAACAGCCCTTCCTGTTCGCACAAGCCGGCTCCGTTTTTTCCGAAGCAGCCCAGTGAGTGGGCTTCATCGATAATCAGGGTTGCGTTGTATTTATTTTTCAGTTCCACCAACTCGGCGAGATGGGCAATGTCGCCGTCCATTGAAAAAACGCTTTCGGTGACGATGAAGCGGTTTTTATATTTTCCGTCAGTCAGATATTTTTCCAGTTGTTCTGACTGATTACGCCGGTAGGTGTGAAAATCCGCGTCTGATGACTTAACCGCATCAATGATCGAGGCGTGGTCGCAGCGGTCGATGAGGACCAGATCCCCTTTTTGCGGCAGGGTGGTCAGCAGGGCCTGATTGGCACACCAGCCGGAGGGGAAATACAGGGCCGATTCTTTTTTGAGAAATTTTGCAAAAGCGGTTTCCAATTCCTCATGCGGCCGCATCGTACCGCAAATAAGCCGGGACGCCGCGGATCCCAATCCGTATTTCTCTATCGTCTCGATGGCAGCCTGTTTGACGCGGGTGTCATTGGCCAGATTCAGGTAATTATTACTGCAAAACAGAACCTTTTCGCTGCCGTCGGGCATTCGGACTGTTGGGCCTTGCGCAGAGTCGATGCAGACACACCGCCGCAATAGATTGTCCTGTTTGAGGAGCTCAAGTTCATTATGTAAATAGGTAAATTTGTTCATATTCGGCGTTTTATAGTTGATTCTAGTTTAGTTTTGCCGATATTATAAAGGAACAACGATAAAATGATACTTGTTTTTGACATTTTAGCATGTGAAGAAATCGAAAACTACCGGCTACGAAGCTGGCGTTATCGACTCAGGCAGGATGCCTGAGCTACCTTGGCGTTACATACAGGAAACACAATGGGAATATACGACAGAGATTATAATCGGCCGCAATCACAGCAGTATTACACCATGGGATCGGGCTTTCGCGGTATCACACCCGTGGTCAAATGGCTGCTGATTATCAATTTTGCGATTTATTTAGTGGCAAATCTTATCCCAAATATCGGTGAATACCTTTATTATTACGGCTCGGTCTTCCCAAAGACATTTTTCAATGCTATCCAACCATGGCGGATTATAACTTACCAGTTCCTTCACGGCGGAATGATGCATCTGATCTTTAATTTGATGGTGCTGTATTTCATGGGGCCGTTTGTCGAACGGTCCCTTGGCTCACGGGCATTTTTGAAATTCTACCTGGTGTGCGGTGCGGCGGGTGGGGTGGTTTACACACTCCTTGTTCTGCTTCATATACTTCCTCCCGGAGTCATGGTGGGGGCCTCCGGAGGAATTTATGGGGTTATGGCCGCTTTGGCGATTATGATGCCGCAGATGAAAGTTCTTCTCTGGGGGATTATCCCGATGACCATGGTCCGGCTGGTGATACTGCTGGTTATCGTCAGTCTGTTGACGATTGCTTTTGGACATAATGTCGGTGGCGAGGCGGCGCATCTTTCGGGGTTGGCGATGGGATTTTTGTATATGAAATATAAACCCTGGCTTACTCAGCGCCGTATGGAGCGCCAAAAGGGGGCGTGGGCGCGAAAAGTTGATCAGGAGCGAAATTTTCAGTCCGAAGTGGACCGAGTTCTCGACAAAGTACACCGCGAGGGTATTAACGAACTGAGCAACAATGAAAAAAAAGTCTTGCAGGAGGCAACCCGTCGGGAGCAGGAAAGTCAGTAATGGCTCAAACTGACTGATGGTCAGTTTGAGAGTTCTTAGTTCTCAGTTATCCCGATGGATCGGGACGGCTCTTGGCCGAAACTATGATTTGCATTTGGCAAAGCAAGAGCTGTTAGCTTGAGCTATTGAAAAGTGCGACCGAGACGGTCGCGTTCCCAGTTAATAGTCGTTATCCGGTTCTTCGTCTTCGGACTTCCAACGGTCAGATTCATCGATGTCGTCCATTTCCCGCTTGATGTATTTGAAGAGTTTGTCCTGCATCGGCGCCATTTTTTGCTGTGAGGAAAGCATTGATTGGTACTGTGAAACAAGGAAATCAAGCCGGAGAATCTGCCATTTTTGGAGGCATTCCGGTTCTTTTATGTTAGTGAATGGGTCGCAGCTGAAAGTCCGCCGCCCGTGTTCATCCTGTTTGTAGTATTCACAATCTCGGCACTGGATCATGGTTTGAACTCCCGATTGAAAAAAACTTGCATTCCTGCGATAATGCCTTATGCTAACACTTCGCATTGAGTTTGAAAAGAAGTAAAAATTCTATAGGAGATATAAATGGCTAAGCCAAGACGCAGACGAAAAGTGGGTAGTAAGAAACGCAAAGCACGCTGGAAGGTTCGCAACAAAGTTGCTTAATTTTCATCGTTTTTGGTGCAGGAACCACGAATGAACACCAATAAACACGAATAAAAAAAGAATCGAACCACGGAATGCACTGAATGACACGGAAGAAAGAATTTTTTAAAAACCTTCGTGTACTTCTGTGGTTTCCGTGGTTAAGAAAATCTGTAATACAATCTTGATGCGCCCGCCAAAAATCTGAATCGCCGACAAAAAACGGTGATAATGGGCAGAAAACACCACTGGTTTTGGATTTTTTTAACTTTTGACGCAGGCGTCAATCTTGTATTTCCTTGTTTTTTATGCGCTGTTTTTTTTGTTACAGTGCTGTAATTCCTTATTTAACAAAGGGTTATGTTGAGAAAAGCAGGCGATTAACTTTTGCGTCTTTTGCTTCTTTTGCGACCCTTGCGTTAACCGCTCCTTTCTTTTAAAAATCTGCGGTTACCATCTTTTTTTTCGTGGTTTTCGTGGTTCTCTTTTATTTGGTTGCGGCTCGACCGTCCTAAGTGTATTCGTGGTTCTTTTTGATGTGAGCGGCTATTGTGTTTGTTATTTTTCAGGGAATAACAGGAATTCACTAAAAACCATCTGGAAGTCGGTCTGATGAGCGATTTCCACATAGTCAATTTTCTCGGCGAGTTTTTTTGCCATTTTCCGCGCATCCCGACTGATGAGGGCCATCTGGGCGCCGGAACCGGCCGCATTTCCAACAAAATGGATTTTTTCGAGAGGGATTTGTGGCAAAAGACCGATCCGTATGGCACTTTTTTTCTGGATATAATTTCCAAATGCGCCCGCGAGCAGCAGTTGTTGAATGCCTGCCGTATCGGTCCCGGCTTTTTGTAAGAGTAATTCGATGCCGGCCCGAATCGCCGCTTTAGCCAGTTGCAGTTGGCGGATATCTTTTTGGGTTAGAACGACCGCCGCTTCCCACAGACCTTCTGCGTATTCACCGGCCAGGACAAAAGCCGGTTCATTGTTATAGGTGATGACCCGTCTTCGAATCAAATCCGAAAGCATGGGGTCCAGGTCCTCGGTCTCACAAAAACGGCCCGTGTAATCAACGATTCCTAACTCCAGCATCACCGCCACGGCGTCAATTAAGCCGCTGCCGCATATTGTACTGGCCCCAACGGATCCGATGACATCAACATCGATATCCACTTCATTAAGAAAAACTCGCTCAATTGCACCGGCTTGCGCACGGCTGCCAAAGCTAATCCCAGCTCCCTCTAAGGCGGGCCCGGCGGCGCAACTGGCGGCCAGCAAATGAGATTGCGTGCCAAAGACAATCTCGCCATTTGTTCCGATATCAACCAAAAGTGTATTAACCTTGGATATATCCAGTCCACAGGCCAGCGTCGCGGCGACGGTGTCCGAGCCAATAAAACCGGCGATATTAGCAAGAATATGAATATTTCCTGCCGGATTCATGTGAAGGCCTAATTCACCGGGTTGAAGGTTACAGGCCACCAGAGAATGGGCTTGGTAGGGGGCTTGGCCCAGTTGCCGAACAGGATGTCTGAGCAGCAGATGGTTCATCGTGGTGTTCCCGACGGCGGTGATTTCATAGATGTCATTGGATTCAATATCGACTTTCCGGGTGACCGATTGGAAAAGCTCGTTAAGACAGGCAATAACAGTGTCGTGCAGATGCTCTGGGCCGGATTCATTTTCGCAATAACTAATTCGGCTGATGACATCGGCGCCGTATTGACTTTGCGGGTTTCCGGATGAGGCGGTGGCGACAGTCTCGCTGGTATTCAAATCCACCAGACGGACGACGACGGTTGTCGTGCCAATATCGACTGCCGCTCCATATAACTTTCCGGTCGTATCACCTGGTTCGACTCCCGTAAGTTGATAGCAGGCATTCTGTTCTTGGCAGTCGTCCAGAGACAGGATTGCGGTGGCTTCGTTTCCCCGACAGGATGATAATTGAGATGCCAATGCGCCGTCCGGGGTATTTCGGACGACAACTTGAGCAGAAACTTTTTCTGACAGTGCTTTACAAAGGGCGTTAATCTGTGAGGGAGGGTTTTCAAGAAAGATTTTTCGTATTGAGGGAAATCCATTTATTTTACGCTGAATTCCGTGTTCGAGGATTTGCTGTTTGAAGAACCGGCTTGAGTCCGGAATCGATACGGTTAAATCATGTTCAATGGTGTATTGGCAGGCCAGGACCTCTTTTTCAGAGGGAAGCAGCCGAACGGTACATTTGCCGCAGCGGCCCATTCCTCCGCAGGGTGTGGACAGAATAAGACCTGCCTGCCCAGCCGCCTCCAGCAGCGTCGCACCCGCATGAATTGTTGTGGCCAGATTGTCCGGCTGAAAATGAATTGTATAATGTTTCACACCAAAGTCCCTTTTTGCGATGGCTTCCTGAGATTCATTATAACAGGAAGCATTCATAAGACAAGGGGACAAAATCAACGGAATGGTTAAAAAGCCCTTTTCAAGACCGATGGTCTACGGTACAATATGCGGGTAATCGAAAAGGACTGTGACAGGGAGTACGATATGGCAGAACGGATTCCGAAGATTGTCGTGATCGGACCGGCCTTTGTTGACATGGCCGTTAAATGTGAAATACATCCGGAGCCGGGAGAGATCGTTGAGGGAAGCGGATTTACTTTCATCCCTGCGGGGTCGGGCGTCAATGAGGCCATTCAAGTCGCCCTTTGCGGGTGTGAAACCTATTTATTGGCTCGTGTTGGCGAGGATTGTTTCGGGGAGTTGATTAGCCAACATCTAGAGCGTTATCATGTTCTGACTGATTTGGTCTACCCCACTCAGGCAATCAGTACGGGGATTGTCGTTACGGTGGTTGATAATCAGGGGGAAAATTGCGGCTGTCGCTCTTTTGGGGCCAATCGTATAGTGGGTCGGGATGAGATTGACTATGCGGCCGCTGAGCAGCAGATTGGGTCGGCGGATGTAATTTTGATTGATGACACAATTTCTGGCTCGGCCATTGTGGCGGCGATTCGATCCGCTCAAATTCATAAGACCCGGGTTGTTCTCAGCGTCAAGCTCCCTCATCCGAATCGCGAAGTGGTTGGAGCATTGGATTGGCCGATGGAATTTTATAATGCGGATATTCTGGTTCTGAGTTTCCAGGGAATGTCGTGTGTGTCGGGGCTTGGAGCCGGGGGAGAGGGGGAGTTGAAATTTATTGGGACTGAATTGGTGGCTCGCGGGGCGAAATGTGTTGTAATCAGTCTTGGGTTGGGGGGGGCATTGGTCATTGACCGGGAGGGGCCCAGACATCTTGGGGGGATTGCCTCCGAAATTGTTGACCAGAATGGGTGCGATTCAGTATTTACCGGAGCGATGACGGCGTGTTTTGGAACCGGAGATTTGCCGGATCGGGCTGTTCGGTTTGCCATTGCCGCGGAGTCGATTCAGCGAGGTCGATTCGGGTTGCAGGAATCGCTTCCCCGCAAAGAAGAAATAGTCACTGTTCTGCAAAGTCAGCCGGATTAACAGTCTTATGAACTGTTTACGGCAAGAGGAACCACGAATGAACACCAATAACCTTGGGATGGTCGAGTGAGCAACCAAAAGAATGAAACCGCGGATTTCGCGGATTTTTGCAGATTTTTAAAGAAAAGAGCTAACGCAAGGGTCGCAAGAGAAGCAAAAGACGCAAAAGTTGCCCATCTGCTTTTTTCGACATAACCGATTGTTAAATAAAGAATTACAGTGTTAGGGTAAAAAAACAGCGCATAAAAAATAAGGAAAATACAAGATTATATTACGAATTAAAAAAGAATCGAACCACGGAATGCGCCGAATGACACGGGAAAAAGAATTTTTTAAAAACTTCCGTGTATTTCTGTGATTTCCGTGGTTAAGAAAATAAAAATAGTGCGTCTATCGCGTCTCTTGCGTTAATAATTAGTGTGTATTCGTGGTTCCTTTTTTTAGGTTTTAGAGTATGGAATTAAAACAGTCAAATACGACAATTTCTGCTGAAATGATCCTTCAGGCCTTGGCGGATGGAAAGGAAATCCACCTTTCTCAGTGCCGAATTGGCGGGGCATTGGATTTAAACCGCCTGTTTTCCGAGGGCGATTCATTCAATACCGAGAAGGTTCAGGATGTTGTCAGTGAAACGATGCGGACCCTTGTTTTTTCACAGCCGGTTTACTTCAATTCCTGTACTTTTGAAGGAGATGTTGTTTTTTCCGGCCCCTGGGACCAGCCCGATTGTCTAAGAGTTGTTTTTGAAAAAAAAACTCTTTTTAATTCGTCCGTTTTTATGGGGCAGGCCCGTTTTTGTCATGCGGAATTTAAAAAACTGGTGAGCTTTGATGGGTGTACCTTCTGTCGGGTCTGTACATTTGGCAGTGCTGTTTTTTATGATCGTGCGATGTTTCGTACGGTGGTATTTGAGGGATATGCATTACTCAACGAAGTCCGTTTCGAGGCCGACACGCGATTTGCGCATACCTGTTTTGGGAAAGGGGTGAATTTTACCGATGTGACATTCAAAAACCGGTGTGATTTTTCGGGTGTTTATTCCCGGAGTAAGTCCGTCCCGATCTACGAGAATGTGTTGTTTGCCCGTCATTTCTTTGGTGATGGTGCGAGTTTTTGGCGTTTTGTTAAGCAAGTCTGTCAGGAGGCCGGATATTATCAACATGCGGGTGAATGTTTTTACCGTGAGCGATGCGGCTATTTTTGGAGGCGTTTTCGGGGGCCGAACTATGAAAAGCTTTCAAGTATCAGAAAAATCGGCCGGTGGTTTTTATGGTTTCGATTATTGCCCGAATTCATTTTTGGCCGGCTGCTGTTTGGCTATGGGGAACGACCGAATCGTGTGCTGGTTACGGGTGCGGTGATTATCCTGCTGTGCGCGGCTTTTTATAGTTCCCCGGCGGCTCATCTGGCGTTTCAGTACGGCATTGACGATTCTATGATGTCGGACCAGTTGAGATTTTTAGACGGTCTCTATTACAGCACCATCACTTTCACGACATTGGGCTTTGGGGATATTTATCCGGCGGCGGATGGTCTGACGCGTATTGTAACGATGCTCGAATCCATGGCTGGCGCATGCCTGATGGCGTTATTTGTTGTGACGCTGTCAAAGCGTTTTTCGCGGGGATAATCCCGCCGGAATGAGTTATAACCTGAACTTTGGATAAGATGAGGTGATGTGATTGTTCGCTGAAAAATATATGCATCGAGATTATTTGCCGGCGAAGAACAGTGCATTGATCGTGGCACGGCCATCTTGGCCGTGATTGACAGGGTTGCGTTTCACGGGTTGGAAGCCCGTGCCACAATAGTTGTTATCCAAAGTTCAGGTCATAAAAAAAGCCGCCGGAAGCATATGCTTCCGACGGTTTTTTTATCAAATATTACCCCATTAAGGTTATCGGCTGGCAATCTGTACGGCTTCGGCCTGTGCCGCTTCCATTTTCTCAATGAGATAGACGCTGATGTTCGGATTGCCGGTTGCTTCGATTGATTCAAAGTATTTATCCATGACCAGTACAACTGAGTCACCCACAGGAAGTTTCAGGTCATTTTCCAGGACAGCAATATAGCTGACAAAGGCCTCAACAAGTTCATTAGCCATTGCGGATTGCTGATATTCGGCATGTTGTTCATCGGTCAGCATCGCCAATTGCGAGTCCATTTCCAAGAAGCTAGCCAGTGCCGTTTGGATTGATGCTGCAACTTCCGGTGTGAACGGAGCATCAATCGGTGCGAGAGTATCGAATATCTGAGCCAATGCGGCGATATGCTGGCTGTTTTCCATCTGCTTAAGCGTGGCCGCCGCTGTCAGCAAACTGGCACACGCATTGCACGGCTGCATATTCGGATTTGACGCCATCGAACTTTGGATCATCATCTGGAGTTGGTCAGAGTTAACAGCCAACTCAGCCGCTGCGGCGGCCATCTCTGCCGGACATCCGGACAGAACCGGAATCTCCAGAACCGGCAGCGGTGCAACGGGAATGACGGGTTGGTCGCCTTTAACATTGACGGTGACGGTTACCGTATTCGAGTTGTCATAGCTGTCACTTACATAGTACGAGAAGCTGTCTACACCCGATTTGCCGGCTGGGGGTGTATAAGTGAAGCTTCCGTCGTCATTCAATGTTACGGTGCCGCCCAGAGCCGTAGTGCCGTCTCCGGCCAAAATTGCACTTAGGATGTCGTAAAAGAGTCTGCCTCCGGTCTCGTTGTCCGGGTCTGTGTCGCCATTGATTTCCGGGATTACACCGGTGATGACATCCTCCGGTATCGCAATAACAAGAGGCGTATCCTGGTCGGTAGCATAGCCGTCCGGTTGAGCGATTGGCGCTTGGTTAGTCAGTGTAATGGAGACGATTGCGGTATCGGTAGCACCAAGCTGGTCAGTCAGGGTGTATTCAAAGCTGTCGGTCCCCGATGTATTGGTCTCGGATGGTGTATACTCGAATGAGCCATCAGCATTGAGCGTCACGGTTCCGCCGTTGGTCGTGGTAATTCCGGCCA
>JAGGWF010000256.1 GCA_021157685.1 Planctomycetota bacterium
CGATATTGATTCGTGATTGTTCCATGCTGTCGCGTTCGCGAACGGTTACGGTGTTGTCCTCTTTCGTCTGGCCGTCGATGGTCAGACAATACGGCGTGCCGGCCTCATCCTGTCGGCGGTAGCGGCGGCCTACGGCGCCCTTTTGGTCGTAGAAGCAGGTGAAGTTGCCTTTGAGGTCGTCGTAGAGTTTCGTGGCGATTTCCGGCATACCGTCTTTTTTGACCAGCGGGAAGATCGCCGCCTTGATCGGGGCCAGATGCGGATGGAATCGCAGCAGGTTTCGCGTTTGTCCCTTGACTTCTTCTTCGTCATAGGCATCGACCAGAAACGCCAGTGTGCTTCTGTCCACACCCGCCGACGGCTCGATCACATAGGGGATAAACCGTTCCTTATTTTGCTCATCGAAAAAGCTCAGCGGCCCCTTGTGGTAATCTTCGGCCTCTTCTTTCAGTGTGATCTTCGACAGGTCGCCTTTGTTCTCGAACCAGCTATTCATTGTTCGCATCCCGCGCTGGTGCTGACGCAGATCGTAGTCGGTTCGGTTCGCCACACCCTCCAGTTCCTGCCAGTCGCCGGAGCCAAACGGGAACTTGTATTCGACATCCACGCACGCTTTGGCATAATGTGCCAACTCGTCGGGGTCGTGATCACGGAACCGCAGGTTCTCTTTCTTGATGCCGAGATTCAGATACCAGTTAAACCGCTGCTGCTTCCAATGTTCGTACCATTCTTCATCTGTACCGGGCTTGCAGAAAAACTCCAACTCCGCTTGCTCGAACTCACGGGTGCGAAAGATAAATGCCTTGGTCGTTACTTCGTTACGGAAGCTCTTACCAATCTGGGCGATACCGAAGGGAACCTTCACGCGGGTCGAATCCAGCACATTGCGGAAGTTGGCAAAGATACCTTGTGCCGTTTCCGGCCGAAGCCAGAGTGTCATCTGGTCGTCGGCGTTGGCGCCCATTTGGGTCTCGAACATCAGCTTAAATGCCATCGGCTCACCGAACTGACCGACCGTTTCACACGACGGACAAACCTTATTGGAAAGGTCGTGTTCTTTAGCCGTTTCGGTCCCGATATTGACATGCTCGGTGTGCTCGGATGCGCCGCCATCTGTTTTATCCTGCAGGTGATCGACGCGGGTGCGGGTGTTGCACTTTTTGCAGACCGTTACCAGATCGGCGAACTTGTCGGCGTGGCCGGAGGACTTCCATACCATCGGGTGCATCAGAATCGAGCAGTCCAGACCAACAATGTCATCCCGCGTTTGAACAACGGCTTTCCACCAGGCATCGCGGACATTGCGTTTCAGCTCCGCCCCCAGTGGGCCGTAATCGTAACAGGAGGCCAAGCCGCCATAAATCTCGCTGGATTGATAGATGAATCCCCGCCGCTTGCACAGCGACACAATATCGTCAAGTTTCGCTAATTTTGCCATTTCAGACACCTTTTTCGCAGTTAAAATCACATTTTTGACACAAAAGAAACCGTTATTGTACAGAATTTATTTAAAAAGACAAGAGGTTGCTTTTTGGCTCAATTTGCTTGAAAACGGATGGTTTATTGGTATCCTGTTTCGGATAAGTCACAGCATTTAATCGAAATGGAATGCATATGAAAACATATGAACAGATCAACGACCGCATCGAATCCGGTAAGGCGGTGGTACTGACCGCCAATGAAATCATGGATTTCGTGGACAAAAAGGGTTTAGATGCCGCGGCCGAGGAAGTGGATGTTGTCACCACGGCGACATTCGGGCCAATGTGTTCGTCGGGGTGTTTTTTAAACTTTGGGCATTCCAAGCCCAAGATCCGTATGTCTGAGGCGTGGATCGAGGATGTGCTGGTCTATACGGGCATCGCGGCGGTGGATGTGTTCCTCGGTGCCACGCAGCTTCGTCACGGCGACCCGGCCAATATGTATCCGCCGGGCGATTTCCGCTACGGCGGCGGGCATGTGATCGAGGATCTGGTCGCGGGTAAAAAGCTACAACTGTTTGCACTGTCTTACGGGACGGATGAATATCCCTTGCGCGAACTTCGCACCTATTTTACGATTGATGATCTGAACCAGGCGACAATGGTCAATCCGCGAAATTGCTATCAGAACTATAATGTGGCGATTAACTGTTCAGACAAGACGATCCATACCTACATGGGGCGGCTGGAGCCGAACTGCAAGAATGCAAACTATTGCTCGGCGGGCCAGTTGTCGCCGCTGCTGAATGACCCGTATTATGATACAATTGGTGTGGGAACGCGCGTGTGGCTGGCCGGAGCGCAGGGGCATGTCTATGCCGAGGGGACCCAGCACACCGGAGCATGTGAGCGAACCGATGCGGGCGTGCCGACCGAGGGCGCTGGGACGCTGGCATTGACCGGCGATATGAAACAGATGCAGCCGGAATTTGTACGCGGCGTAAGCTTTCGCGGCTATGGTATATCACTGGCCGTCGGCGTGGGTGTGCCGATCCCGATATTGAATGCCGATATTCTCAAGCGGACCTGTGTGCGGGATCGTGATATTCTGGCACCGGTAACCGATTACAGCTACGACTACCCGGAAAAGACCGGCAAGGTTATAGCGAAGGTCAGTTATGAGCAACTGCGAAGCGGCGAGATTGAGATCAACGGCAAAAAAGTAACGGTCGGTTCACTGTCGTCGTACTATAAGGCGTTGGAGATTGCCAACCTGCTGGCCGATGAGATCCGGCGGGGTGATTTCCAATTGACCAGGCCCATTGCTCCGCTGCCGAAAGATAGTATAATGAAATCTATGACCCAGAGGGGGACACTATCATGACCGAAACCGTAACATACAAACTGATGCTGCATTTCCCAAAGTGCGAATGCGAGAAGCCGATTATCTATCATCTGGTCAAGGACTATGATCTCGTGGTGAATATCTTCCGGGCGAAAGTGACCCCGGAAGAGGAGGGTTTCCTCGTACTGGATGTGACCGGCACCGAAGCGAATATTCAGCGTGCAATGGACTATGTCAATACATTTAATGTGCAGGTCAACACGACCGGCAAAGGTGTGACGCGCGACAAGGAAAAATGTACGCATTGCGGCTACTGCATTCCGTACTGTCCGACCAAAGCGTTGCATCTGTCTGATGAGACGACACGCAAAGTAACCTATAACGAGGCAGACTGCATAGAGTGCTTGGCCTGTATCCGTGTGTGTCCGTATGGAGCGTGTACGTCGGCATTCTAATCTTGTATGAATCAGCAACGAACCTATCGCGAATTCATTCACAAAGAGGCGATCTTCCGGATTTGCTGTGAGGTGTTTGAAGCGGTTACAGCGGAGATTGTTCGGCAACGAAAAATACTGGAAGACTACATCGCCCGGCATCCCGAATTCGAGACGGCGTTTGAACCGGTGGCGTTGCTGGCCGATGCGCCGCCGTCCGCACAGCAGATGGCCTGCGCCGCAGACCGTGTGGGCACGGGTCCGATGGCGGCGGTCGCCGGGACGATGGCGCAATTGGCCGCACAGGCGGGGATCGAAGCCGGAGCCGATGAGATGATCGTGGAAAACGGTGGGGATATTTACTTGCAAACGAAGAGTGCGGCGATCATTGGATTGTATTCCGGGGCGAGTGAACTGGCGGATCGGTTGGCTTTTTCACTCAAGGTCGAAGACACACCGATTTCGATTTGTTCATCTTCCAGCAAGATGGGGCATTCGACAAGCTTAGGCCAATGCGATCTGGCGACGGTGGTTTCCAAAGATGCGGCACTGGCCGATGCGGCGGCAACCCAGGCGGCAAACCTCGTGCAGACAATGGAGGATGTAGAACCGACCCTGAACCGGATCGCAGCGATTGACGGGGTGGACGGCGTGCTCATCGTCAAAGACAAACACATCGGCATGGCGGGAAAACTACCCCCGCTGGTCAAAATACGAAATGGCTAAAAATCACTATTTTTTGGCAATTGCGATGCGGTCGTTGTTGGCGAAGTCTTTTTCAATGGTGATGGTTTTGAAGATGCTGCTGTTTTCGAGCAGTTCACGGATCGCCGGGCCTTGTGCGTAGCCGATCTCCATCATCAGCATCCCATCGGGTTTTAGAAAGTCATCCACTTTTTCGGCGATTCTTTTATACACATCCAGCCCGTCTGCTCCGGCGATCAGGGCGCCTTTGGGTTCGTACTCTTTGACATTCTTATCTAATGCTTCATATTCCGGCTCACTCACATATGGGGGATTCGACACGATCAGGTCAAACCGGGTCTTGTTGAGTTCGGTAATAATCGGATCGAACAGGTCACCGCACAGAAGCTGAACGGTGTGGGTCAGTTTGAGCTTTTCGGTATTCTCGGCGGCCACTTTCAAGGCCGCATCGCAGATGTCCGTTGCTACAATGTGGGCATCCTTAACATTTTTGGCGACCGCCGCGGCGATACATCCCGACCCGGTACACAGGTCCAGCACGAGCGGCGTCCCCTGTCGCTGGCGCAGAAACAAAATCGCCTTTTCCACCAGATGCTCGGTTTCCGGCCGGGGGATCAAACAGTCCGGCGTAATGGTCAGCGGTAGTGAATAAAACTCGCAGCGGCCCACAAGGTACGCAATCGGCTCCTGCTCGCCAGCCCGTTTGACCAAGGCCCGAAGCTGTGCCAATTGCGGCGGGTCCACCACACGGTCATAGAATGTGTAAAGCTGGATGCGCTCCAGCTTGAGCACATGACACAGCAGCAACTCCGCACTCAGTCGCGGCGAATCGACACCCTTGTCCTTAGAGTAACCAGTAACCCACTCCAACAGTTTCTTAATCGTCCATGTCTCCATCACATATAATTCCCGAATTCTCTCCCTGCATATCAACATGATTGGTTTTTTGCTTTATTTTTCTATGAGAGAACTCCCCCATCAGAAAAAGTATCGCAGCCAATGTTAAACTCATTAAACTGAAAGATAGGGTATCAATAGATCCAGATAACACAAAGAATACAAGTATGCTAAAACCAATATATATACTGCTCCCGATTAAAAAGTTCTGTTTTTTCAATCAAAGAACGCCTTGTGTCTGATAAATAGTTTATATGCGAGATGATACATTGTCAAAAGGAAAAATGGCTGAATTGGAACGGTTTTACCGTTCATTGCGTGATAAGCGACAGGCCGACCGGGTCAAAGCGGTCCTGGCCTTGTCCAAGCTTGGCTAATCCGCACTTTTGGGTTCGGGTTGATATGTTTTAGCTCCACCAGCGGTGTATTGCCGATGGCCGACAAGATTGTATCTCCATTGTTAAACATCACCTGTGAACTTTATTCTTGAATAAAGTTCTGTCTGGAATCTTCCCTGTATGCTAAAATGTCGCGCTGTAATTGTCGAAAGTTTTTTTCAGGAATCCATAACAGGACATAGCAATGACAGAAACAAATGAACAGAATAACGAACAGCGGCTGGATTTTATTCGGCAGATTGTAGCTAACGACATCAAAAATGAGATTTGGGACGAACGGGTGCATACGCGATTCCCGCCGGAACCGAACGGCAGACTGCATATCGGGCACGCCAAGGCATTTTGTCTTAACTTCGGCATCGCCGAAGAGTTTAATGGGAAATGCAACCTGCGATTCGACGATACAAACCCGGTCAAAGAAGAGCAGGAACATGTCGATGCGATCACCGAAGATGTTAAATGGATGGGATGGGACTGGGAAGATCGGCTCTATTTCGCATCGGACTACTTCGGCCAGATGTATGACTGGGCAGTGCAATTGATCAATGACGGCAAGGCCTATGTTTGTGATCTTACCGCCGAAGAAACCCGCAAGTATCGCGGCATGCTTAAAGAATCGGGCAGGAACAGTCCATACCGTGATCGAAGCGTTGCCGAAAATCTCGACCTGTTTGATCGGATGAAAAATGGCGAGTTTCCAGACGGAACCAAGACGCTCAAGGCCAAAATCGACATGGCCAGCCCGAATATCAATATGCGCGACCCGGTGATGTACCGCATCCTGCACGCTCATCACCACCGAGCCGGTGATGACTGGTGCGTCTATCCAATGTACGACTGGGCACACGGACTGGAGGACTCGATCGAGGGGATTACGCATTCGCTTTGCTCACTGGAATTTGAGAACCATCGCCCATTGTACGACTGGTTTCTGGATGCATTGGGGATCTATCACCCGCGGCAGTATGAGTTTGCCCGGCTGAATCTGACCTATACGATGATGAGCAAGCGAAAACTGTCGCAACTCATCGAAGACGGCCTCGTCAGCAGCTGGGATGACCCGCGATTGCCGACACTGTCCGGTCTGCGGCGGCGGGGCTTCTCGCCGGAATCGATCCGCACCTTCTGCAAGACCATCGGCGTGAACAAATTTAACAGTACTATCGATTATGCCCTGTTGGAGCATTGCCTGCGAGACCACCTCAATGCCACCAGCCCGCGTGTGATGGCCGTACTGAACCCGCTGAAGGTTGTTATTACCAACTATCCCGATGGCCAGACCGATGAATTGGACGCGATCAATAATCCCAACGACGAATCCGCCGGGACGCGAATCGTCCCATTCTCGAAAGAACTCTACATCGAACGAGACGACTTCATGGAAGACCCGCCGCGAAAGTTCTTCCGATTAGCTCCGGGGCGTGAAGTGCGCCTGCGGTATGCCTATTTCATTACCTGCACCGATGTGATTAAAGATGAAAACGGCGAAATCGCCGAGTTGCACTGCACCTACGACCCCGAAACCCGCGGCGGCGACGCACCGGACGGACGCCGGGTCAAGGCCACGATGCACTGGGTCAGCGCCAAACACGCACGTGATGCGGAGATCCGCCTGTACGACCACCTGTTCACAAAAGAAAACCCCGAAGATGTTGAAGACGGACAGGACTTTACCGCCAACCTGAACCCGGATTCGCTGAAGGTGCTGACCGGCTGCAAGATCGAGCCATCGGTTAAGAACACCAAACCACTGGACCGTTTCCAGTTTGAGCGAATAGGTTACTTCTGCACGGATACCGATTCCACGCCGGACAAACTGATCTTTAACAGGACCGTCGGCCTCAGGGATACTTGGGCCAAAGTCCAGAAACAACAACAAGACCAGAAGAAGCAAAAACAGCAGAAGAAAAAAAATAACCGCTAAACCCGGGGGCCACCATTTCAGCGGAGTCTTCATTTATTCACATGATGTTAATGAAAAAGACAGAAGTTGCCATCTTAACGGTTCGCGGAATGTCGGCTATCGCGTCTGTGGCGCTGGCCGGGCCTGATTCGCATGAGATATTAAAGAAGGTATTTCGCACCGGGCAAGGGATAGCCAAAGGTTCTGTCGTTCACGGCTGGATTGTTGACGGTGGCCGCATAATTGACGAGGTTGTGGTCGGCTGTGAAGAAGATAATGAGTTTATGATCCACTGTCACGGCAATCCGCTGCTCCTTGATCAAATCGTTAAGCGGTTGCAATTTTACGGTGCGGCGCTGGTAGATGCGGACGCATTTCTATCGAGAAAATACCGATGCGATTCAAGCAGCGTCATTGAAGCGGAAGCGAAACTGGCCATGCGAAAATCTGCGACATTAGCGGGGGCCAAAATCCTGCAATCGCAAATAAACGGCGGCCTGTCTGCCTGGGCACAGGGAGTTCTTGGGAATATAGGCACAGTTGCCACAAAAGAGATTCAGGAACAGTGCGAAGACATACTCCGCCGCAGCCAAATTGCCAAACGGATCATTGAGGGGGTTCGAATCGTTATTGCCGGGCCGCCAAACTCCGGTAAAAGTACACTTCTAAACTGCCTGGCCGGACAAGAGCAGGTCATCGTTTCCGATACAGCCGGAACCACACGCGACTGGGTTAGTGTTACCTGTTTAATCGATCCGATTCGTGTCGAATTTATCGATACGGCAGGACTGGACGATGAGCTGGCTTGTAAGGATGATATTGAGCGAGCCGCACAGGGAATCACGAATGAACTGCTTGAATCTTGCGACCTGATTCTCTATGTACGAGATATTTCAGCTGACAGCTATTGGCCGGCAGTCGACAGCACACATACGCCGGTACTATCTGTTTATAATAAATGTGACCTTCTTCAGAAATGTGGAAAACCGGCGGCATCGGAGCATCAATTTCAAGCTTCAGACAGTAGAACCATTTCTATCAGTGCCAAGAACAACATTGGTATCGATTTACTGAGTCGTTCAATTTTGGATATTCTGGATGTGTGTGATTTTGACATGAATCGCCCCGTGGCTTTTACGCAAAGGCAGTGTGCGATACTTTCTGCGATTACCAAAACAGATTCTATCCCTGAAGAACTGCTGTCGAATTTATTTTTTTGAAAACGATTCACAGTCCCACTATACTTCCGGATTAAATTTTTTGTCGGCACACACTGTGGCGGCGAAATCATAACACCCACATTCTTCCTTTCGGTATAGGATATCCTAATAATTCATGGTGTGTTCAAAATGGATAAATCACTCATTTTTTTGTTAATCGCCGCTGGATTTGTGACGAAATTCCCAAGGTGAATGGATTTCGGTATCGGCGGTTGCTGTGAAATATCTCAACGGGCCGATAATAACATAGGGTAACAACAGGAAAAGGAATTGTTGTGAAAAAAGATCAAACACAACACGACGAACGCAATGCGGACGACTCACAGTCCAACAGCGAGCTTTTGAATCAAGTTGTTAGTCGAGAGGCCAAAATACAGATTAAAAGCCGATTGATGGACAATATGGTTTATCAAATTCGGACTCTGGCTAACGCTATTATCGGGTTTAGCGATCTTCTTTCATCCGAAGAGCTTACGGCGGACCAAATGGAATATACCCAGGAGATTTGCCACGCCGGTTATGGGCTTTCGGCCTTAGTCCATGAAGTATTGGATTGGAGCCAGGTATTGTCTGGAGAACTCGTGCTAAGGAAAACGCACTGCGAATTGTCCGGTATCATCGAGCATGTCAAGCATGTCCTCTCCAATTCGACGAAAGAAAAGGGGCTGGATTATCAAGTCGTAATCGACCCAATGCTCCCTAACGGTATCATTACAGATGATGAACGGCTGCAAAGATGCCTGTTGAACTTGATCGCAAACGCCGTCGGATATACTCCACAAGGTTCAGTGCGGTTCCATGTGTTGCTGGAAGAAAGCGCTTTTGGGTCGATGATTCGTTTTGATATTATTGACACGGGTATCGGGATTGATGAGAACAAAATAGCCCATCTCTTTGAGCCGTGCGACTATCAGGTTAATTCGGTTCAGGGATTATTGGCGCAGTTAAATTCAGACCTTCAGATAACCGCAGGGTTGCCATTGACCAAATTGCTTACCGAATTTCTTGGCGGAACGGTTGAAGTACAAAGCCAGGTCGGTGTCGGTTCCACATTTTCTTTGAGAGTTCCTGTGGGAACTATGTGCGAACCCAAACAGCCAAAACCGGATGAGGCGCAGAATGAGTGGGAGCCAACGGATACATCCACGGGTCCCCTTCTTTTAGTGGAAGACCAGGCATCCAATCGAACGGTCATCAGTCTGATGCTGGAAGCACTGGGCGTTGAGGTGGACACCGCCGTTGATGGCGAAGAATCGCTCGAAAAAGTTCGGGATAATTCATATTCACTGATTCTGATGGATCTGAAAATGCCGAAGATGGATGGCTATGAAGCCACACGGCATCTTCGGAAAACAAATATTGGTATCCCGATTGTGGCTCTTTCGGCAACGGTTTTGAACGGTGATGAACATCAACAGATCACGGACCTATTTGACGGATTTCTGACCAAGCCGGTGGACAGCCGGAAGCTGTCCGAAATGCTTCAAAAGTTCATGAAGGGTTTTACGAATCCTAAGCGAAAAGACCAATCTTCTAAGCAGGATACGGTTGCGTTGGAGTATGGAAATTAAAGCCGAGTGAACAAACCGTAATATGTTGACACATAGACAACAACAAGGTTCAGTGGTAGCGATTAAAGAGAATCAGCTCTTCGGAGACTGGCTGATTCAGCACGATTGTATTACTCCTGAACAATTGGATGCCGCACTGGCCGATCAGAAAAAAAACGGCGGACGAATCGGACAATCGATGATCCGCTTGAAGCTTTTGTCGGACGATTCGTTGACGAAGCAGTTGGCGGAGTATTTGGATTTTGACCATATCTCGCTGGCTGATTTTTCCGTGCTTGATAAGGATGTGGCACGCCGTGTACCTGAAAATATTGCCAAGCGTTTTGGTGTTTTGGCGATCGAAGAAACAGAAGATCACATCGTCGTCGCTATGTCGGATCCGCTGAATGTCATCGCGGTAGATACAGTTTCGGTAAAACTCAAGAGGCCAATCAAGACGGTTCTGGCCTCTGACACTGAAGTGCATCGTGCGATCGACTTTATTTACCACGGCACCGATGTTGAAGAGCAGCAGCTTCGCGATTTGGTCGAGCTGGAAATCGGTAGTGATGAGGATGACCTGCTCGAAAACGCGTTAGCGATGGAGATATCTTCGGCTGTGGAGGCGGAAGACGCCCCGGTGGTTCGGTTTGTTGACCTGATGCTCAGCCAGGCGATAAAAAGCCGAGCCAGTGATATCCATATCGAGCCGCAGGAAAAGAGCATGAACATCCGGATGCGTATTGACGGAATGCTGACGGAAATGGTTCCGCCGGCGCGAAAGATGCAGGCCGCTGTCCTGGCGCGCGTTAAGATTTTATCCGAGATGGATATTGCCGAGCGTCGCCTGCCGCAGGACGGACGATTCAGGATCAAACGCGGTCATGGTAAGGAAGATATTGATGTTCGTGTATCTTCGCTGCCGACGATCTACGGCGAGAAAATCGTGATGCGTATTCTGGATAAAGGCGCAGTTCAGCATAGTTTAGATATGCTTGGACTGGAGCCGAAGCTGCTGGACCAGTTCAAGGCGACCTTGAATCAACCACATGGCATTATTATTGTTACCGGCCCGACGGGCAGCGGAAAGAGTACAACGCTTTATTCGGCATTGAACGAATTACGCGATCCGAATAAGAACATCAGCACGGTCGAGGACCCGGTGGAATACCGACTGAGCGGCATCAACCAAACACAAATCAAACCCACCATCGGTCTATCATTCGCTTCCTGTTTGAGAACCCTTCTTCGACAGGACCCGGATATTATCCTGATTGGTGAAATTCGAGATAAAGAGACAATGGAAATCGCGATCAAGGCCTCATTGACCGGGCATCTGGTGCTGAGTACATTCCATACTAATGATGCGCCCAGTGCTTTGAGTCGTCTGGTGTATATGGGGTTGGAGCCGTATCTGCTGGCATCGTCTTTGAATTTAATCTTGGCCCAGCGGCTTGTCCGCAAGGTCTGTGAGAAATGCAAGGAGCCAATTGAACTGCCCGAAGGACAGATCAGGCAGCTTCAGTTAACCCCGGAACAGGCCGCTTCGGCCACATTCTTCCAGGGCAAAGGGTGCTCTGAATGTGACGGCAGCGGCTATCGCGGGCGGGTTCCCATCTTTGAATTTCTGGTGATGGATTCGGAAATCCGGGAAGCCATGGCCAGCGGCGCTCGTGAAACACAAATTCGTGCCATGATCCGCGAAAAGGGATATGGCGGCCTGTTGTCCAGCGGAGTCACCCGTATATTGGACGGCCGAACAACCGCCGAAGAAATTCTTCGGGCAACCTATGCGGACAACATTCTTCAGTAAGCAAACGCGGTAAAGCGAAGTTTATTAAAAAAGGTTTTACAATGAAAACATTTGAATATGTCGCGTGGGATCATTCGGGAAACTGCAAGGAAGGGGTTCGTCAGGCATCTAACCAGGACGAGTTGTTGACCCATTTGCGTTCCGAGGAGTTGACCCCCGCCGTTATCAATGAAGTGGTGGGCACCCAGCCGAAAAAAACGACACATATCCGATACAAGAAAGTGAAATCCGTGGACTTGGCGACTTTCTGCTGGCAGCTCAACACGATGCTTTCGGGCGGGCTTTCGATTACCAGTGCGATTCAGACAATTGCGGACGAAATTACCAATCCGTACTTTGAATATATCTTAAAAAAAATGTCCGGTCAGATCGAAAAGGGGATGTCGTTTACAGACTGTCTTCGCCAATATCCAAAGGTTTTCGGGAAACTGTGCTGTGCGATTGTTATGGCCGGTGAAACGGGCGGGTCGCTGACGGCGTCGCTGGAACGCCTGGCGGAGCATTACGAGAACCGGGATAAACTCATCCGAAAAGTCCGCGGTGCGATGGCCTACCCGTGCTTTGTCATTGGATTTATTGTTGTGATCGTGGCTGTACTGATGACGCTGATTATCCCGCGATTCTCTCTGATGTTTGAGGAGTTCAATGGTGAGCTGCCGGCATTTACACGGGGCTTTATGGCGTTCTATGATGCGATTGTTCATTACATCCTTCATATTCTCGTCGCGACGGTCGGCCTGATCGTTGGTCTTGTGGCGTATGGAAAAACGAAGACCGGTCATGAAAAACTTAGCCAATTTATGTTATCGGTCCCTGTTTTCGGCAATATTATTCTGATGTCCTTTGTCGCGATGTTTTGTAAGACGCTGGGGACACTGATCGGGGCGGGAGTTTCTGTGCTGGACGCGTTCGGCATACTTTCGGAGATGACGAATAATGACATTCTGCGAAGAGGGGTTCTGCAGACGCGGGAGAAAATGGCCGAGGGTAAAAATATCTCACAAAGCATGGACGAAGTCGGATTTTTCCCGGGCGTGGCGGTAAAAATGGCCCAGATCGGCGAAAACAGCGGATCACTGTCTGCTGTGATGGAAAAAACCAGTGAGTATTACGAAAAGAAAGTCGATGGGCTGGTGTCGATGATGCTGGGGATGCTGGAGCCGATCCTGATTATTACCGTCGGCGGCATCGTGCTGGTGGTGATTTTAGCGATGTACCTGCCGATTTTCTCAATGGGCCAATAATGAGTTCGCAGGCAGTAGCCCGA
>JAGGWF010000132.1 GCA_021157685.1 Planctomycetota bacterium
CCTATACGCTCATTATAGTAAATTGTTGACCGGAATCACAAGATATTCGAGATATTTTTAAAAGAAACCCCTATATTCTTGTGTCTTGCGGGCTATGATGAACCTTATGGCAGTTTCAGCACCAGCGTATTCCCTGCGGAACTGGTGATCTCAAAATCTTCATAGGTGATCCGTCCATGCATATCCACGGTCAACATCTTGGTGTCGATCGTACTGCCGCTGCCATCGATGTTCGACACATTCACTGTACTGCCCGAACCCGGCATAAACAACTGACGCCGCCGCGGCGTGATATCCACCGCCACCGGGAACACCGTATCCGGATGCGTCGAGAAGACCTTCACTTCATAACGGGCTGCCATATCGACAATACTGTTCCAGTCCAACCCCCGATTCATGAAGCCCACAATATCGCCATCGGTCTTATCCCCGTTACCGGGGTTTTCATCCAATGAGAAATTCGTAAATGCCGGGTAACTCTTGTTCAAAGCGAAATGCTGAATATGCCAGTTGTAATCCGTAAAATTCGGGAACGCTGTTATCGAATATCGCATCGCGCTTGAATGCGTTCCATTATCCCATCCTGCAATCAAACCATGACGATTCTGCTGCATGGCATACATATAAGGCGGCTTCCGCTTCCAGTACACCGACCCGTCCTGGCGACCGACCCGGATGGTTACATGAGGCAGATCTCCCATTTCCGTCTCCATGAAGTCCACCAGATCCAAACGGTCCCGCAGTGGGACTCCGTCGCTGCAGACCAGATCCACATTTCCGCAACACGCTTCAAGTCGCTTAGCATTGCTTTCGGCGCCCTCCTCGTACGCAAAGTCCACAAGCGGCACCAGCAGATCAACACTGGCAAATCGCTCGGGGTTCTTCATGACCAGCCGCTGCACACCGGTTCCCATCGATGCTCCAAACGCGTACACCTTCTGTGGGTCGGTCTGGTACTGGGCCTGAACCCAGTCCAGCATCCACAGCATAATCCGCTCGGTATAATTCGCAGGCGTGCCCGTCAATCGCAGCACCGAATCATAAATCTTGTCATTCATGCCATAATGCCAGCTTTCAATATTCTTGTATAGAGTGTTGTAAGCAATGTATGTTTCACTCGCCCCAAGACGGCGATTGATCCAGACTCTGTCATAAGGCTCCAGGACAACCATGTTCGACAATACCGACACCTTGAACTTGATCGGCAACCCTTCTTGCCAACCCATACTCGCGTCACCAAATACCAAGTGGGTCAGACTCCCCGAAGGCCGGCCCTGGTGCGAGTGCAGCAATATGGCCAACGGTTTTCCCGACGCTGTGGGAGATGTACCTGTGCTCTGCCAAATCGCCTCTATAGGTGCGGTCGCAACAGCCACTGATGCGGCGGTTGAGTTTAGATCGGATTGAAGATCGCTTCCGTCCTGACTATCTCCAAGAACAGCGAAATACAAATTAGCCGGGTCGGAAGCCGTGACCGTATGAACAAACAAGCCCCCTTCCCGGGCAAGTGGAGGAGCGCCTTCTTCGATGATCCATCCACGAATCGGACCAGAAGCTTTTGGGCACTCTTCTGAATCCTCAAACCAGTCATTCGCAGAGTGCGCCTTATGACGATCGGTCAAAAGCGTTGTGCTGGCAATCGTTGCTGCCGTGATTGGCTGATCCGACATATAAACTTTCAGATCGGAAGTATTTTCAGCATTTTCACCCCAGGTCACGAAGACCTGGCCTGAGCGACAGACAGCCGCAATGTTTGAAACCAAAGATGATAACGGAGCATCTTCTTGCTGCTGCTCCGGCTTTTCATGAAGACTTGCGCCATCCATTAAATTCGAGGTAATCCCTGTATTCTTTTCCCCTTCGCTGCAACCTCCCACTAAAAGAAATACTGTCAATAAAATGATCCATAGGCTTTCCATTTCTACATCCTTTAAATTTCCAATTCACTTCACAATAGATTCAGGATTCTAGCTTACTTTTAGTGGTTTGATAAATTAAATTCAAGGCCTGCGCAATGGAAAAACGGGCCATATAGCTGGACTATATGGCCAAGCACCGAACAATCTCGTGAACAATCAAAAAAATCGTTTAAACAATTCAATTGTGTAGTTTTTAAAGTTCAAATTTCGCTAAACCGTGTTTCTTTTTCTGAGGAGAAAGGGCTTTCAGTATCTTCATTTCCTGTAATGAAGGTCCGACTTTCAGTGTAAATACTCCCCCGCTAAACACCATGGGTGCGAATGTGTCACCCTCAATGCGAATCGTATAGACAACACTCCCGTTTGACTCGTCAATCACCTGTACAATTGGGTTATTGATGTTCGTTTTGACCGTTGGCAGATAGCCATAAGGTTTTCTGCTGTAGTTGTCTTCCTGATCGATCGTTATCGGCCAGCCGGCGTATTGTCCGTTGCCGCTGGGAGAAGCGGAAACTCGTGGCCAGCATTCCATTGTAATTTGGCGATCGGCCTTATTAAAACGAATGATTCCGTACCCAGTGGCCCGGTCATAGAGCCGTGCCGGTTTCAGGCCGGTAAAGACGGGGTTCGAGACAGCATGGACGGTTATCTTATTGCCGAAACCATCTTCGTAATCTCCCGTATAGCGAGGTTGGCCCGCAATGGGGTTGGGGCTTGGCTCCTGTGGATACCACCGCCGCGGCCAGATATTTGAAATGGACGGTACACAGAACGCATAACCAGCATCTCCAAATTCATCCACGCCATACTGACTAACGCTTCCCAGATGCTGATCGCCCGCGATATGGAAAGCAAATGCCTTACGCATGAGACGCACTGCTTTATTGCGTCCCGTCTGCGGCCAGCCATTTGAATCAAAATCGCTAACCGGTCGGTCATCGGGAGGATATTCGCCCTCTTTAAGAATACGCAAACGCGGAACAGCGGCATCAGACATTTCTTTTGCAGGCAGCGTAGCAATGTTGGCGAAGATCGTTTGCGAAAGCACCGTTTTCATCCACACCCCGTCGGCCCAGTCACTCGCCCAATCGTCCAGAAATCGAAGTTGCCTGTCGCCCAGCAGAACCGCTCCGTCAACATCAGCGTCTTTCTTCGCGTCAAAATCCGGATTCTGGGGCCAGCCATTGGTGATCTTCCCTTCAGGGAGAAGCCGCTTCGGCGCCGATTTAAATTTGCGGTCTTCAAGGATAGCAAAACTGACACCGGCGTAATTCATATTACAGTAGTACACACCGATGTCCTGCAGAATGGGCGTCGGGTCATAGGGGGTTGGAAAATGGCTGGTCTGAGTCCGCTGGACGGCATTAACAAATGCCGGAGGCATCTTATAGCCCCCCGAGTCCTGCCGTTCCTTGGTCCCGGTAAGTCCGGAGTCTGTTTTTTTGCCACCCTCTCCCCAGATGTTGCCATGATAAACATCATGGTCATCGGGGATCGCAATGGCCGGTCGGTCCCGGAGCAGATCCTTGTAGACCCAGCCGTAGAGATACCATTTACGCAAGTAGTCCGTACACGCCATTTTTATGGGCTTGGTCTGTATTCCATAACCACCAACGCTTTCGTATATCTGGTCACCTGAGAAAAAGAGCAGGTCAGGATTGTGAGCGACAACTTTGCTGACAAAATCATTATTCGGAAAGCCCAGGTCGTTATTGCCTGTGAACGCGGCGACAACAAATTCATTATTGCCGTTTGGCTCTTTCCGTATCGTGCCCTCAAAGGTGTACATTTTAATCGTTCCGTCTGGTCGGGAAAGCGGATAGACCAGGCGATAAGGGGTGCTTTGGGCGCTATTCCAGTTCTCAACCTTAAATGTCGCTGTGCAGGCCAATGGGTCGATCTCCGCTGTGCTGATCTTTTTCCAACCGAACCAATGTCGTTTTTCAAGATCAACAGTTTGTGCATCCCCGTCGCCAATCGGGGGCATTTGCGCCGTCATCTTTAAGATGTTGTCGCTGAGTGTGTATTGATTGAAGAGAATCGGACCAAAGGTGCGATTCGGGTGTACATCGACTTTGGTCCCGGCGACTTTCCAATCCTTGAACCAAAATTTCACATTACCACCGCGGTCAGTACTGGCCCTGAAGCCCCAGTTTCCGTCATCGATGGCCGGGCGTTTATCAGGGATGTCTTTGACCTTGCCGTTGCTGCATACCAAGGCGAACCCGCCGGTGAGCCAGTCAACCGCAATATCATCGCGGCTGACCTGCGAAAGCGTTTCGCCCGCCGCATCGGTCGCGGTCAATGTGAGGGTGTAGGCCTGCCCGCTCGTCACCGCGGATAATGTCAGGGTAATATCCTCATGGGGTTGCGGAATGACGGGAACGGACGGATCAAGCTTTCCAATAAACAACTGGCCGTCTGTAGACAGACCGGCCGGAAAACCCACTCCCCGAACAGCACTATCACGGTAGTCGTCAAACTGGCCCTGAATCCCGATCTTGAAGCCCACAAAACCGTCATCCAGTGCCTCAGCAGATGGATCAAGCTGGCCCAGCGTTACGGACATATTGAAATAGCCATCGCGAGCACTTATTGAACGGGTCAGCAGATAGACATTCCGGTCGCCGCCGGACTGGACACATTCAATGCAGCCGTCATTAAGCTGCCA